>JAUVQB010000497.1 GCA_030598385.1 Alphaproteobacteria bacterium
CATGGGCCGCGAGCTGCGCGTCATCGGCTCCCACGGCATGCCGCTTTCGGGCTACCGGCCGCTCTTGAAGATGGTCGCGGCCGGCCAGCTCGAACCCGAAGCGCTGGTCACCGCCACCGTGCCGCTCGAGGAAACCTGGCCGGTGCTGGACTCCATGGCGGACTTCGCGACCACCGGCTTCGTGGTGATCGACCGCTACTGACGGCTGGCCGTCCTTGCCGCGGCCTCCCGCGCGGCCTTCTTGAGCCGCTCGCTCGCGCTCTTGAGCTGGCCGCAGGCGGCCATGATGTCCTGGCCGCGGGGCTGGCGCACCGGGGCGGTCAGGCCGCCTTCGAAGAGGATCTGGGCGAAGCGCTCGATCACTTCTGCCGAGGGGCATTCGAAGGGCGCGCCGGGCCAGGGGTTGAAGGGGATCAGGTTCACCTTGGCCGGGATGCCTTTCAGGAGCCGCGCCATCTCTCGCGCGTCGGCCGGCGAATCGTTCACGCCCTTCAGCAGCACGTACTCGAAAGTAATGCGCCGGGCGTTGTGGACGCCCGGATAGTCGCGGCAGGCGGCGAGCAGCTCGGCGAGCGGGTATTTCCGGTTGAGCGGCACGATGTCGTCGCGCAGCTCGTTGCTGACCGCATGCAGCGAGACCGCCAGGTTCACCCCCAGCTCCTCGCCGCAGCGCCGCATGGCCGGCACCACGCCCGCCGTCGAGAGGGTGATGCGGCGTTTGGAGATGGCGATCCCTTCGCCGTCCATGACGATCCGAATCGCCTTGGCCACGTTGTCGTAGTTATAGAGCGGCTCGCCCATGCCCATCAGCACCAGGTTGGTGATTTGCCGGCCAGGGTTTGGCTGAGCCGCTGGCCCAGCGGTCGACGTGGGCCAGTCCCCGAGCTCGTCGCGGGCCAGCATGACCTGGCCGACGATCTCGGCGGCCGAGAGGTTGCGCACCAGGCGCTGGGTGCCGGTGTGGCAGAAGCGGCAGGTCAGCGTGCAGCCGACCTGGCTGGAGACGCAGAGGGTGCCGCGCGCCGCCTCGGGGATGTGAACGCTTTCCACCTCCTGGCCGTCGGGCGAGCGGAGCAGCCACTTGCGGGTGCCGTCGCTCGAGGTCTGGGCCCGGGCGATCTCGGGCCGCTCGACCCGGAAGCGCTCGGCGAGCCGGGCGCGCAGCGGCTTGGCGAGCGTGGTCATGGCGGCGAAATCGCGGGCCCCGTGATGGTAGACCCAGCTCCACAGCTGGCGCGCCCGGAAGGCCGGCTCGCCGAGCTCCGACACGGCCGCGCCCAGCTCGTCGCGGCTGAGGCCGACCAGGTTCGCCCGGCCGTCGCGGGTGTCGGGCGGCGGCGCAAACTGTTGGGCATGGGCGCGCTGGCTCATGGCGCTGTCTTACCGGCGGCGACTACTTTGCGCAAGCGGCCGGGGGCCGCGCCGTCACGCTGGGCTTATACCAAATCTTGATGATAGTGACCCAGGGGCGACAGAAACTGCGTCATTTCAGAGCTTTCGGACCGCGTCGCCCGACCCTTCCGATGCCCCGCATCGCTGCGGATCAGGCTCCTAGCCGAAAGATCTGAAATGACGTCCCTATGAGTCAGTATCATCAAGACTTGGTATTA
>JAUVQB010000105.1 GCA_030598385.1 Alphaproteobacteria bacterium
CATGTTCTACGAGACCAAGGACCCCCACGGACTGAAGCACAATCCCTTCAAGTCGCTGGTCGTGCCGCGGCCGATCGGCTGGATCTCCTCGCGCGACCGCGACGGCCGGGTGAACCTGGCGCCCTTCAGCTACTTCAACGCGGTCGCCGACAATCCGCCGACGGTGATGTTCAGCGCCGGCGGCAAGCATCTGGAGGGCGGCCACAAGGACACGCCGCTCAACGTCGAGGCGACCGGCGAGTTCGTCTTCAACCTGGCGACCTGGGATCTGCGCGACAAGATGAACCTGACCTCGGCGACGGCGCCGCGCGACTGGGACGAGTTCAAGCTGGCGGGCCTCACGCCGGTGCCGGCGCGCCTCGTCGATCTGCCCATGGTGAAGGAGAGCCCGGTGCATTTCGAGTGCCGCTACCTGCAGACCGTGGAGGTTCCCACGAATGACCCCGACTATCCGAACAAGGTGGTGTTCGGCCAGGTGATCGCCATTCATATCGACGACCGCGTCATCGAGGACGGCAAGGTGAACCTCGCGGCCATCAAGCCGATCGCCCGGCTCGGCTATTTCGACTACACGGTGGTCGAGACCATCTTCGCCATGCGCCGCCCGGTGTTCGAGGAGCTCACGCCGCCGGCGGAGGGGGCGGAGGGGGCGGAGGGGGCGGAGAAAGGGGAGGACGTTTAGCGGACACCTGCATCTTGGAAAGGCCTCGGGTCGGTCTCGCGATCCACGAAGAAATTGATCGAGCTCAATGACCCATCCGTGCCCCGGCCATAGAAAACCTGTCGTCGATGGGGCGCCTCATGCCCAAGTCCTTGACCTGCCCAAGAGGGAACCTATGACCCGCCAATCAGACGTCGGCCGAACATGAAGCCGCCGCCCAGCCTCAAAAAAGCCATGACGCCTTTCCCCTACTCCGTCGAGCGCGGCGCGCCCTTGGCGGAGGCGCGACAGGTGATGGACCAGTACAGAGTGCGCCATTTGCCGGTCACGGAAGGACACGAGCTCGTCGGAATCATCACGGATCGCGACCTGCGGTCGGCCTTGGCCCTGCCCATGAATCGCAGAGTCGTGAGCAACCTGACGGTGAAGGATCTTTACGTCTCCGACGCCTATGTCGTGGACCTGAACGAGCCAATCGAGACCGTCCTGCTGACCATGGCGGCGCGGCAGATCGGCTCGGCGCTGGTGACCCGGCAGGGCCGCCTGGCGGGGGTCTTCACCGCGGTCGACGCCTGCCGCTCGTTCGGCGAGTACATCGAAGAGACCTTTCCCCGCCCCGACGGCGACGAGGCGGCGTGAGCGCGCCCGCGGCAAAAGGGGCCTAGCTCTCCAGCTCGGCGCGGCCGGCGTAAAGCGCCAGGGCCTCCGGGTTGGCGAGCGCCGCCTTGTTCTTCACCGCGCGGCCGTGGATCACGTCGCGCACGGCCAGCTCGACGATCTTGCCGCTCTTGGTGCGCGGGATATCGGCGACCGCGAGCACCCTGGCCGGCACGTGGCGCGGCGTGCAGCCCTCGCGGATCCGCCGCTTGATGCGGTCGATCAGCGCTTCGTCCAGGTCGACGCCGGCGGCCAGCTTCACGAACAGCACGACCCGCACGTCGCCCTGCCAGTCCTGGCCGACCACGATGCCTTCCTCGACCTCGTCGAGCTGCTCCACCTGGCGGTAGATCTCCGCGGTGCCGATCCGCACACCCCCGGGGTTGAGGGTGGCGTCCGAGCGGCCGTAGATGATCATGCCGCCGCGCTCGGTCAGCTCGACGAAGTCGCCGTGCCACCAGATGTTCGGGTAGGTCTCGAAATAAGCGGCGCGGTAACGCGCGTCCTCGGGGTCGTTCCAGAAGCCCACCGGCATGGAGGGAAACGGCTTCTCGCAGACCAGCTCGCCCTTCTCGCCGCGCACCGGCTTGCCGTCCTCGTCGTAAGCCTCGACCGCCATGCCGAGGCAGCGCGCCTGGATCTCGCCGCGCCAGACCGGGCCGTTGGGGTTGCCGCCGACGAAGCAGCCGATGATGTCGGTTCCGCCTGCGATGGAGGAAAGGCAGAGGTCGCTCTTGATGTGCTCGTAGACGTAGTCGAAGCCCTCGGGCATCAGGGGCGAGCCGGTCGAAGTGAGGGTCCTGACCGAGGCCAGGTCGTGGCTCGCCTTGGGGTCGATCCCGGCGTTCCCGAGGGCGTCGATGTATTTCGCAGAGGTGCCGAAGAGGGTGCCGTGCTCTGCCGCCACGAAGTCGAACAGGATGTTGCCGTCGGGCGCGAAGGGCGAGCCATCGTAGAGCAGCAGCGTCGCCTCCGAGGCGAGTCCCGAGATCAGCCAGTTCCACATCATCCAGCCGCAGGTGGTGAAGTAGAACACCCGGTCGCCCGGCTTCACGTCGCACTGAAGCTGGTGCTCTTCCAGGTGCTTCAGCAGGGTGCCGCCGGCGCCATGGACGATGCACTTGGGCCTCCCGGTCGTGCCCGAGGAGTACATGATAAAGAGCGGCGCGTTGAACGCCATGGGCTCGAAGGCGATGTCGTCGGCCGGGTGGGCCGCGAGGACATCGGGAAGAAGCTCAGCCTTATCGAGGGCCGAGACGTCAGGCCGGTCTTGGGTGTAGGGCACCACGACGACGCGCAGCAGGCTCGGCAGTTGAGCGGCGAACTCGGCCACCCGGGCGAGGGAATCGTGGCGCTTGCCGCCATAGAAATAGCCGTCCGGGCAGAACAGCACCTTGGGCTCGATCTGACCGAAGCGGTCGAGCACCCCCTGGACCCCGAAGTCGGGCGAGCAAGACGACCAGATGGCCCCGAGCGAAGCCGTCGCCAGGGTCGCCATCACGGTCTCGGGCAGGTTCGGCATGAAGCCCGCCACCCGGTCGCCGGGCCCGACGCCCAGCGCCTTCAACGCGGCGGCCAGGCCCGCCACGCCGTCGAAGAGCTCGTCGTGGGAGACCCGGCGCTTCACCTGGTCTTCGCCCCAGAACACCATGGCGTCGCCCGGCCCGCGCCGGCGCAGCAGGTTCTCGGCGAAATTAATCCGCGCCTCGGGGAAGAACTGCGCGCCCGGCATCTTGTCGCCGTCGACCAGCACAGGCGTTGCGTTGAGGTCTCCGATGACGCCGCAGAACCGCCAGACCGACGACCAGAACTGTTCGAGCTCCGCCACCGACCAGTGGTGCAGCGCCTCGTAGTCTGCGTAGTCGGCGAAGTCGACGCCCCAGTCGGCCTTCACCTGGGCCAGAAAGCGGGTCAGGTTGCTCGCCTCGGCCCGCGCCTCGGACGGCGTCCACATGGGTCCGGACATAACGGGCCTCCTTCGCCGTTTTTCCCTTGCCTGCTTCCCCAATTGACAGCGATTTGTCAACGGGTCGAGCCTAACCCACTACGCCCCCAAACTCGACCCGACGTTTGGTCGGACAGCCGGGACGCATGGCAGACCTGCGCAATCGCCGCTGGTTTGGGCGCATCCGGGCGCATAGATTGGACCCGCATGTCCGTTTCAAGCGTATTCAGCTCTCGCAGCTTCAATCTGTCGGCGCCCCTCCAGGGGGCGCTCTATATGACGGCGGCCGCCTTCTTCTTCTCTATCATGAACTACCTGGTGCGGCTCGCCGCAGAGGAGCTCGAGCCCATCGAGGTCGCTTTCTTCCGCAACCTCTTCGCGCTTCTTTTCATGCTGCCCTGGCTGCTGCGCGTCGGGTGGTCGGGGCTCGCGACCAAGCGACTGGGCATCCACATCTGGCGGGCGGTGTTGGGCATGGGCGCCATGGCCTGCTGGTTCTACTCGGTCACTCTGATGCCGCTGGCCGAGGCGGTCGCACTCAACTTCACCGTCCCCCTGTTCGCCACGGTGGGCGCGGCGCTCATTCTTGGCGAGGTCGTGCGGGCGCGGCGCTGGACGGCCACCCTCATCGGTTTCCTCGGCGTGCTTGTGATCCTGCGCCCGGGCTTCACGGAGATCACCTGGGTGACCGGCCTGCCGATCCTGGCCGCCGCCTTCATGGCCGGCTCCACGCTGCTGGTGAAGTCCCTGTCGGACACCGAGTCGCCGAACACCATCGTGCTCTACATGAACCTTATCCTGACGCCGCTGTCGCTCGTTCCCGCCCTCTTCGTCTGGCAGTGGCCGTCGATGACGGCGCTTTTCTACATGGCGCGTTTGGGCTTCCTGGCCGCGGTGGCGCACATCGCCCTCACCCGCGCCTATACCGTGGCCGACGCTTCGGCGGTTCTGCCGCTGGATTACACGCGACTGCCGTTCATCGCGGCGATCGCTTTCATCGCCTTCGGCGAGGTGCCGGACCTCTGGACCTGGATCGGCGCCGGGATCATCGCCGCATCGACGCTCTATATCGCTCATCGCGAAATGCGGATCGCGCGGACCGAAGATGCGGAACTGCGCGCCACCCGCCGGGCGGCCTCGCAGACGCCGCGCGGCCGCTGATCCCGCTGTTGCTTGGGCGACAAGGTGCGCCGGTCGACCCAACCGTTGCAAGCCTACTGGCATGGCCTGTCGGCGAATGGGCGGGGCGCGCTCTTCATGCTGGCCGCGGCCTGTTTCTTTGCCGCCAACGGCGCCCTCATCAAGACTCTCCTGGCGAGCGATCTGCACCCCTTGCAGATCACTTTCGTGCGGCTCTCGGTCGGCGTCCTGGCGATCCTGCCCTTCGTCTGGCGGGCGGGCCGGGCCGCCTTGAAGACCCGGCACCCAGGCATCCACGCGCTCCGGGCGGTGGCCGGCGGCGGCGCCATGATCTGCGGCATTGCCGCGCTCGATAAGCTGCCTCTCGCCGACTTCACCGCGCTCTCCTTCGCCCAGCCCTTGTTCGCCGTAATCCTGGCGATCCTGGTGCTGGGCGAGACCGTCGGATGGCGGCGCTGGGGCGCGACCCTGGCCGGATTCCTTGGCGTCGTCATCATGGTGCGGCCGGGCAGCGGCAGCTTCGACGTGGACGCGCTGCTGGCGGTCGCCATGGCGCTGGGCATCGCCGTCGCGGTGATCCTGGCCAAGCGCCTGCCGGCCGAGGAAAGCCAGGTCACCATTCTGCTCTATTTCAGCGTGACGACGGCGCTCGTCTTTGCCGCGCCCGCGCTGGCGGTGTGGCGGACGCCTACCCTGCCGGAGGCGCTCGGCCTCGTCGGCTTCGGCCTCGGCGGATTGATAACCCAGGCTCTGATGATCGCCGCCTACCGGACCGGCGAGGCGAGCGTCGTAGCGCCCTTCGACTACAGCAAGCTGATCGTCGCCGGGATTCTGGGGTTCGCGCTGTTCGGAGAGGTGCCCGACCGCTGGACCGTCGCCGGGGCCGCCGTCATCGTTGCGGCTACGCTATATATCGCGCGGCGGGAGGCGGTTCTGGGAAAGCGGCCGACGCCGCGCGAGTCTGCCAGCTAGAGTGGCCAGGCTCCGGTCAGGCCGGGCGGCCAGTGCCATTCGCCTCGCCCGCGATGGTCGATCGGGCCTGGCGGCGGTGGCGCTCCGTGATGTGCGGCTCGACGCTGCGGATGGCCATTGCCAAGACCGCGGCATCGTCGACGAAACCCAGCCAGGCGATAAAGTCGGGGACCATGTCCGTCGGCAGCACGAAATAGGCGAGCGCGCCCATGAGGATTGCCTTGACCTGGATTGGCGTCTCCCGATCGATGGCGCAGTAATAGGCCGCTACGGCCTCTTCAAGAAAGGGCACGCGGCCTAGGGTCCCGCGCACCTTGGCCCAGAATCCCTTTCCCACACGCGCCTTGTCGCGCTGATAGCGCCGCGGGTCGACCGGCAGGTTCGGCGAATTGGCCATGTACTCCTAGATGGGCTCGGACCGCGATCCCTGCAATCGGGCGGGTATGGCGGTCCGCCGCGCGAACGTCCGGCCGCCCTTGAACAGCGCGGGAATCTCCCCAGATTTGGCG
>JAUVQB010000066.1 GCA_030598385.1 Alphaproteobacteria bacterium
AGGAACAGGTGGCGCATCTCTATAATCCGCTGCACCCGGCGGTCTTGCGCCTGATCCAGTTCACCGTCGAGGCGGCGCTCAGGGCCCGCATCCCGATCTCCATCTGCGGCGAGATCGCGGGCGATCCGCGCTTCACCGCCCTGCTCATCGGGCTCGGCGTGCGGGAGCTTTCCATGACCACCAACGCCTTGCCGCGGGTCAAGAGCCGCATCCTGGGCCTCGACCTGCAGGAAGCCACTCGGCGCGCCAGCGTCATCATGGATCAGTCGGATTCCGGGCGAATCATCGCGTTGCTGGACGACTTCAACGCCCTGGTCTGACCGGGCAAAACCGCTCTAGCGCCAATCGACAGCTTGCCCAAGCGCACGCCGCTTGATACATCAGCGCCCGCAAGAGTGGCTCTTGGGCGGCTCATAAGGGCCGCGCGGCTTGGAGGCCGCGGCAGCGCGCGCCGAGGGATCGCGCAGAGGGATCGCGCAGAGGGATCGCGCAGAGGGATGAGGACGCATGGCTGAATTCGAGGACTACAGGATCGCCGATATCACGCTGGCCGACTGGGGCCGCAAGGAAATTGCGCTCGCCGAGGTCGAAATGCCCGGCCTCATGGCGGTGCGCGCGGAATACGGCGCCGCCCAGCCGCTTGCCGGCGCGCGCATCGCGGGCTCGCTGCACATGACCATTCAGACGGCGGTGCTGATCGAGACCCTCAAGGCGCTGGGCGCCGACGTGCGCTGGGCGTCCTGCAACATTTACTCCACCCAGGACCACGCGGCGGCGGCGATCGCCGCAGGCGGCACGCCGGTGTTTGCCTTCAAGGGCGAAACCCTGGCGGACTACTGGGACTTCAGCCATCGGATCTTCGAGTGGGCCGACGGCGGGTCGGCGAACTTGATCCTCGATGACGGCGGCGACGCGACCCTGCTGCTCCACCTCGGCCTCAAGGCCGAGAGCGATAGCTCCGTCATCGCCGAGCCGGGCAGCGAAGAGGAAGAGGCCCTTTTCGCGGCGATCGCCAAACGCCTGCAGGAAAAACCCGGCTGGTACGCTAAGGCTGGCGCCGACATTCGCGGGGTGACCGAAGAGACGACGACCGGGGTGCACCGGCTCTACGAGATGGCGAAGACGGGCACGCTCTTGTTCCCGGCGATCAACGTGAACGATTCGGTGACCAAGTCGAAATTCGACAATATTTACGGATGCCGGGAGTCTCTGGTCGACGGCATCCGCCGCGCGACCGACGTCATGATGTCCGGCAAGGTGGCGGTGGTGAACGGCTTCGGCGATGTCGGCAAGGGCTCGGCCGCGTCGTTGAGGAACGCCGGCTGCCGGGTGGTGGTGAGCGAGGTCGACCCGATCTGCGCCCTGCAGGCCGCCATGGAAGGCTACGAGGTGGTTACCATGAGCGATGCCGCCCCCCGGGGTGACATCTTCGTGACCGCCACGGGCAACATCGACGTCATCACGGTTGAGCACATGCGGGCCATGAAAGACCGCGCGATCGTCTGCAACATCGGCCACTTCGACAACGAGATTCAGGTCGAGGCGCTGAAAAACTTCAAATGGTCCAACGTGAAGCCGCAGGTCGACGAGATCGAGTTCCCCGATGGCAAGCGCATCGTGCTGCTGGCCGAGGGGCGGCTGGTGAATCTGGGGTGCGCGACCGGGCACCCGAGTTTCGTGATGAGCGCCTCCTTCACCAATCAGGTGCTGGCGCAAATCGAGCTGTGGTCCAAGCCGGACGCCTATGACAAGAACGTCTTCGTGCTGCCCAAGCACCTCGACGAGAAGGTCGCCGCCCTGCATCTGGAAAAAGTGGGCGCCAAGTTGACCAAGCTCACGGACAAGCAGGCGGCGTATATCGGCGTCTCTTCGCAGGGCCCGTTCAAGGGCGAAACCTACCGCTATTGAGATTTGGTATTAACCTATCCGCCGAAGACCGGTTCCAGTCCGTGACCTAAGGACTCTGGCTGGCGGTGTTGTTTCTGCTGGCGCGGTTTCTCCGACAAGGGCGCCGGTCTTCGCGACACCGCGGGCTCGTCCGTTTCCTCAAATCGGTCGGCCGATTGTAAGGATGCGGCCGAGTAGGGATGGCCAATAGAGAACCTCTTCTCGAACGCGGCGGAGCGATCGTCCCAGTTCGGGCGCGTGGGATCGAGCACGCGCGCCATCTCGAGGTTCCGGCGGGCACTCACCGGATCCTCCAGGATCCAATAGGCGAAGGCCCGGCTGTCGAGGGTGGCGGGATGGTCAGGGCGCAAGCGGAGGCTTTCATCGCAGTCCGCGAGCGCCGTCTCGCCATAGCCCATGAATCCGAACAGCCAGCAGCGGTTGGCATAGGCCTGGGCATAAGCGGGATAAAGCTCGGTAGCCTTGTCGTAGTCCCGCAGGGCTTGGACGAAGGCGCCTTTCGCGAGATGAGCCATGCCGCGGTTCGAGTGGGCGATCGCATAGTTGGGATCGAGCGCCAGCGCCCTGTCGTAATCCTCGATGGCGCTGCCCGGATCGCCCACGGCCAGGTGAGCGACACCCCGGTTGTTTTGGGCGATCGCCAGTTTGATGCCCCTGGGACCTTCATCCTCGATGCAGCGCGTGTAGAATTCGATCTCAAGCGCGTGGTTGCCTGCCTGATAGGCCTCCTCGGCCTTCACGCAGTGCTCCAGAGGCGCGGCCTCGGCGCCGCCCCAGGCCATGCCGGAGGCCAAACCGGAAGCCAGGACTATTGCCGCGAGTGCACGCATGGAAATTATCCGATGATGTTCGGCAAGCGGGACGGAAGAGTGGGCCAGGGTCTGATCAGCCCGGGAAAATTTGCGATACCGCCACGACATGGAGCGCCCAAAAGCCCATGCATGCCGAGAGAATGAAAATTGCGCCTTTCATCAGCCCTGCGATTCCCCCCAAGAAACACGACGCGGGCATCAATTAATCGTGTTAATTATTTGAAAACTATATCAGTAACTTCATGTTTTGTCAATAATAACAAAATAACTTGTTAACTATTGCTATTAGTATTTGTTAACTTTGAATATTAACCATCGCCGAATATTTGTAGATACGGCCGGGCTCCGTTTTCTTTCAAAGCCGCGAGAGCGTGGCCGAGATCGCTCCTTTCGTTGTCGTGTGCCGCTCCGGGCCGACGATGACGGCCGTTGCGGCCCCCGCATCCGGCGCTTGTTTCGACTCGATAGGCTTGCTTACACTTTCGGTTCCGTGCGAAGCCTGAGTCCCGCAACCCAGCGCGTAACAGACGATCCGTCGCCGAAATGCCGGTTGAAATCCTTGCAGCCTTGATCGCCGCGTTCATTGCGGTGCTCGTTTCGGTGCTCTACGCCTTGCGCCAAAGGGTACGTGCGGCCGAAGCGCGCATGGAGTTGGCACAGCTTGGTCAGAAATTAAAAAACATAGGCACGGAGGTTGCGGGGACCATCGCCCAGGCCGAGTCCGAGCGAGATGCCGCCCTCGCGATTCTCGATGCCCTGCCGACGCCCGTGTGGCGGCGCGGCGCCGATCACGCTCTGGCCTACTGCAACCGCGCCTATGCGGCGGCGGTGGGGCGCGATGCCGAGGCCGTGGTGGATGAAGCCACCGAGCTGCCGGGCAAGGCGCAGGCCAGTGTCAGCCGCGCGCTCGCCAGGCGGGCTCTGGAGAGCGGTAAGATCAGCTCCGAGCGCCTGCACGTGGTGGTGGCCGGCGAACGGCGACTGATGGAGCTGTTCGAGACCCCACTATCGGCCCAGGATTCATCCGCACCGGCCGATGACGGCGCCGGCGAAACCGCCGGCATGGCGCTCGACCGAACGGCAAGCGAGGAGCTGCAGAGCGAACTCAAGCGGCACATCGAGGCCCATGCCGAAGTGCTGGAAGCGCTCGGCAGCGGCATCGCCATCTTCGGCCCGGACATGCACCTCAAGTTCTTCAACACCGCCTATGCCCGCCTATGGGGCCTCGAGGAGGAGGCGCTCAAGGGCGAGCCGCATCTCAACGACATCCATGAGCTGTTGCGCGAGCAGCGGCGACTGCCCGAGCAATCGGACTTTCCGGCCTATAAGCGCGATCAGGTGCGCCTGTTCAGCACCCTGATCGAGCCGCTGGAGGATCTGTTGCACCTGCCCGACGGCACGACCTTGCGCCTGACCGCGACGCCCCACCCCTTCGGCGGCGTCCTCATGTCGTTCGAGGACGTCACCGACCGCCTGGCGCTGGAGAGTTCCTACAACACTCTGATCGCCGTGCAGCGGGAAACCCTGGATCATCTTTTCGAAGGCGTCGCGGTCTACGGGGCCGATGGGCGTCTCAAGCTGTTCAACCCGGTCTACGCGCGGCTCTGGGGCCTGGCCGAGAACTTCCTTGGCGGCGAGCCGCACATGCGCGAGGTGGTCCCGCAGACCCGGCCCTATTTCGATACCCCGGATGGTGACTGGCCCGCCTTGATGGAGCGGATCCTCGGGCAATCGACGGAACCCAACGCCCGCAGCCGGCGCCGCGAGCGGGCCGACGGCTCGGTCGTCGAATGGGCCCAAGTCCCGTTGCCCGACGGGGCTAATCTCTTCACCTTCCTTGACGTGACCGATTCGATCCGGGTCGAGCGGGCCCTGCGGGAACGCAACGAAGCCCTGGAGACCGCCGACCGGCTGAAGTCGGAGTTCATCGCCAACGTGTCCTACGAGCTGCGCACGCCGCTCAACGCCATCGTCGGGTTCGCCGAGATCCTCGAAAACCAGTACTTCGGCGAGCTCAACGAACGGCAGCTCGAATACAGCCAGGCCATCGTCGAGTCCTCGCAACGCCTGCATACCCTGATCAACGACATCCTCGATCTCGCCACCATCGAGGCGGGCTACCTGCGCCTCGACCTCGGCGAGGTGGATCTCCGGACCTTGCTCGAGAGCGTTTACAATCTCGGTTTCGAGCGGGCGCGCAACCGCGGGATCGAACTGGTGCTCGATTGCTCGCCCGATATCGGGGCGCAAACCGCCGACGAGCTGCGGCTGAAGCAGGCGCTGTTTAATCTGCTGTCGAATGCAGTGAAATTTACCCCGGAGGGCGGGCGCGTGACCATGAGCGCCCGCCGCCGGGAGGATGGCGTCGAGGTGTCGGTCGCCGATACCGGCGTGGGTATCGCGGAATCGGACCAAGACCGGATCTTCGAGAGCTTCGAGCGCGGCGGCGGCGGCCGCCAATCGGGTGCCGGGCTGGGCCTTTCGCTGGTCAAGCGGTTGATCGAGCTGCACGGCGGCAGGGTCACACTCGATTCCCAGGCCGGCGAGGGAACCTGCGTGACCTGCTTCATCCCCGCGAGCCCGCCGCCCCAAGACTCGGCGATGCCGGAGGAGGCGGCGACCGGCGCCGAACTCGCAGAACCGGCCGCCGCACCGGAAGCAGCCGCCGGACAGTGAACCGCGTCTGCCAGACCAGAAACCGCGGCCCGTCGATCGGCCCAGGCGTCCAGTGGCCGGGCCACCCGTCGCGATGCCTCGGCGGGGCCCGGTTGTCGCGGCGCCGGGCGGCGGCTAAAAGGGCTCAAATGACCCTTGGCACGGACATTCCACCGGATTCCGTCGCGCTTGCGCTGCCCGACGAGTCGTCGACTTTGGCTCTGGCGCGGTCCCTGGCCGGGCTGCTTCAGGCGGGCGATGTCGTCTTCTTGATCGGCGATCTGGGTGCCGGCAAGACGACCTTCGCGCGCGGTCTGATCAACGCCTTGCCGCCGGAGGGTGACACGGGGCCCGGTGACACGGGGGCCGGCGACACGGGTTCGCACGGCGGCGGCCGCGAGGACGAGGTGCCCAGCCCCACTTTTACGCTGGTGCAGATCTATGAACGCCGGCCGGCGCCGGTCTGGCACGTCGATCTCTATCGACTGACGCGGCCCGAGGAGGTCGAGGAGCTGGGCCTCGAAGAGGCCGCCGGCGAGGCGATCACCTTGATCGAATGGCCGGATCGCCTGGGCCGACGGATTCCCGCGGACCGCTTGGAGGTGCGCTTGGATTATGGCGAGTCGGATGAGGCGAGGGCCGCGGTGCTTGCCGGTTACGGAAGTTGGGCCTTGCGTCTTGGGGCGATAGCAGATGGCTGATCGCGCCGACCATATCGCGGCCTTTCTGGCGGATGCCGGCTGGGGCGCAGCCGCGCGCCGCCCGCTGGCGGGCGATGCGTCGTTCCGCCGCTACGAGCGACTGAGCCTGGATGAGCGCCGCGCTGTGCTGATGGACGCGCCGCCGCCCGAGGAGGACGTGAACGCCTTCCACAGGGTCGAACGCTTGCTGCTGTCCCTCGGCCTGAGCGCGCCGCGAGCGCTGGCCGTAAACCAAGCCGAGGGCTTGATGCTGCTGGAGGACCTTGGCGACCGCACCTTCACCCGGGCGTTGGCCGAGGGCGACGATGAAAGGGCACTTTACGAGCTCGCCGTCGATGTCCTGATCCACCTGCACCTCGCCGCGGATGCGAAAGCGCTCGCCGCCGCGCCCCTGCCGGACTACGACGACGACCGCTTGCTGCAAGAGGCCCTGCTGCTGACCGACTGGTATCTGCCGGCGCTCAGCGGCGCCGCAACGCCGGCGGCCGTGCGCGACGCCTACGTAGAGGCCTGGCGGTCGGTTTTCCCGCTGGCCCGGCGCGTCCCGCCAACGCTGGTGCTTCGCGACTATCACGTGGACAACCTGATGGTGCTGGAGGGGCGCCCCGGCGTCGCCGGCTGCGGCCTGCTCGACTTTCAGGACGCGGTCATCGGGCCGCGCAGCTACGATCTGGTGTCGCTGCTCGAGGACGCGCGGCGCGACATACCCGTGGGTCTGATCGCCGCGATGCTGGCGCGCTATCTCGCGGCCTTTCCCGAGACCGACCCGGCGGCCTTCCAAGCCAGCTACGCCATCCTGGGCGCCCAGCGCAGCGCCAAGATCATCGGCATCTTCACCCGCCTGTGCCGGCGCGACGGCAAGGACCTCTACCTGCGCCACATTCCCCGGGTCTGGCGCCTGATGGAGGGCGATCTGACGGCACCCGAGTTGGCGCCGGTCAAGGCCTGGTTCGATGAGGTCCTGCCGCCGGGCGAGCGGCGGGTGCCGTCGGCGGAGGCGGCATGAGCGCGGCACCGGACAAGGCACCGGACAAGGTAGCGGACAAGGTGGCGCGCGCCATGGTGCTGGCGGCGGGGCGCGGCGAACGCATGCGGCCCTTGACCGAGCGCCTGCCCAAGCCGCTGATCGAAGTCCGCGGCAAGGCCATGCTGGATTGGGCGCTCGATCACCTGGCCGCGGCCGG
>JAUVQB010000212.1 GCA_030598385.1 Alphaproteobacteria bacterium
CCGCCCAGGCACTGGAAGATGAGCTGCTCGGCGGCGCCGCGCTGGGCGTCGGACATGCCGCCCTCGCCGGTGTTCTCGGCGATCCCGGCCAGCGTCGAGGCCATGCCGACGGCCCGCTTGGTCGAAGCCGAAAGGGCGCCATAGCTCATCGGCGCGATCATCACCGGCATGGTGAGCTTCAAGGGGTTGGCGCCGTTGATGCCGCCGATCTCCGTCGCCATGCGAACCTGGGAGATGACGTCGTTCGGGATCGCGGCCGCGCGCACGGGCGTGCGGAACGCCAGGTCCGACATATGCGGCAAGGCCCGGGCGCCGCCATAGCCGCGCACCCGGTAGCGGCCGATTTGCGACTTTATGTAGACGTCCTCCTGCACCTTCGAATTCCAGTAGTCGCAGTCGCCCGAGAAGCCGAAGAAGGGGATCGAGCGCATCTGCTGTTCGGTGGTGCCGTATCTGAGCCCTTTGCCGGCGTTCACGACCTTCTGGAAACCTCCGGTGAAAGAGATCTCGTGGCGGTCGAGAAATTCGCGAATGGAGTCGGTTTCATCGCCGGAGATATCGGTCTGCTGGGCGTCCGAGCCCAGCGAGTCGATCGCGCCGGCGACATAGATCTCACCGTGGGTCATGTCTTCGCCGACCCGCTCGCCGGATTTGCCGAGGATGATGATGCGCCCGCCGTACATCATGTAGCCGGCCATGAAATTGGCGTTGCCGCAGCACAGCAAGGTCCCGGCCTTCATCACCTGGCCGGAGCGCGAGCCCATGTTGCCCTTGATGACGATTTCGGCGCCGCGGATCGCCACTCCGGCGATCGCGCCGGCGTTTCCGCCGACGATCACCGTGCCGTCGTAGATGTTGTCGCCCAGGCCCCAGCCGGCGTTGTTGTCGATCTCGAAGCGCGCCTTGTCGCTCAGGCCAGCGCAGAAATAGCCGGCCGAGCCACGCACCCGGACCGTGATCGCAGAGATCAGGCCGACGCCGATGTGGTGGCGCGCGTCGGGGTTGATGACCTCGACGTCCTCGCCCTCATCTCCGAACGCCCTGATGCGCTCGTTGGCCTCGCGAACCGGGATTTTCGAGAGGTCTATTTGTGCCATGTGTTATAGGTCCCGGGCGCCGGCTCCATGGTGTTCAAGGCCTGGCCTGGAAACAGCTTGTTGAGCGAGACTTCTTCGGAGGCGATGGCGATCAGATCGTCGGTCTCGTACATGACCATGGGTTTCACCGCCAGGCGGTCCTTGGCGTACCCGATCTCGTCCTTGGTGGAGACCAGGAAGGAAAAGGTGCCGTCCAGGTCGTCGATCGAGGTCTTCAGCGCATCCTTCAGCGCCACGCCCTGGGACAGCTTTTCCGCCAGGTAGACCGCGATCAGCTCGCTGTCGTTGTCGGTATGGAACTCATAGCCGCGCTGCTGGAGGCGCCGGCGCATCTTCCAATAGTTGGTGATCTGGCCGTTGTGGACGATGGCGATGTCGCTGAACCCGGTCGCCCAGAAGGGATGGGCCGCCTCGGGCTTGACGTCGGATTCGGTCGCCAGGCGGACGTGGCCGAGGCCGTGGGTGCCGGAGTAGCTCTGGACGTGATAGGTATCGTCCACGTCGTGGGCGCTGCCCACGTCCTTGATGATCTCAAGGCTGGTGCCGATCGAAATGACCTTGGCGACGCGTTCCAGGTCGTAGGCCATCTTCCACATCTCGCCGCTGAAGTTCACCAACACGCGGTAATTGTTGGCGATCACCTCGTCGTCGACGATTTCCGCCTGGTGCTGGGCGAGGATCTCCTTGATCTCACCGATCGCCGCGGCGGCCTCGTCGCCGGTGCCGATGAAAAAGCGCAGGCGCAGACGGTCGTCCGTCGCGTCGCCGTAAAGCGCGAAGCCGGTGGAATCCGGGCCGCGGTGCTGACAGCCGTCGAGCATGTCGATCAGCGCCTGGCCGGTGGCCTGGTTCCGGCCCTCGGCAAGCGACTTGTACAAGATCCCGGCAATACCGCACATGGCAACACCCCTCCTCGTCCTCCACGCCCCCAAATTACTCAAGCCGGGCGGTTAAAACAACAAACCTTCTTTCTTGGCAAGAAATTTTATTTCGCGAATGCCTCGAGCGCGCCTAGCGTGAAGTCTTTATTCCTCGCCTTCTCGCGGGTAGGCGATCACGGAAATGAAGCGGATCGGCAGTTTGCGCAGCTCCTCCGGGCCGTGGGGCGCGTCGGCATCGAAATAGAGCGAATCGCCGGGCCGCAGCACATAGGTCATGTCGCTGTGCCGGTAACCCACCTCGCCTTCCAACATGTAGATGAACTCCAGGCCGGAATGCTGGAACAGGGGAAAGACGTCGGATTCTTCGGTCAGGGTGATGAGGTAGGGTTCGACCAGGATGCGCTTGCCGCTGCTGTGCCCGAGCAGCTCGTACTGATGGCCGGCGCGGGTGCCGCGCCGCTCGATCTTCAGGCCCTCGCCGGCGCGCACGAAGGTGGCGGCGCGTTCCTCCTCGAAGCGGCGGAAGAAGGCGGTCACCGGCACGTGGAGCGCCCTGGAGAGCGCCTGGAGCGTGCTGAGCGACGGCGAAATGCCGCCGTTCTCGATCTTCGACAGCATGCCGGTCGAAAGCCCCGCCGCCTTGGCCAACTCCATCACGGTCATGTCGAGCTGCTGGCGGAAGGCGCGGACCTCGCGGCCGATGGCGACCTCGAGGTGGTTTTCCCGCGCGCCGGTGAGCGCGTGCGGGTCCTGCTGGGAGGCTTTGCCGGCGTTATGTTTCTTGGGTGTGGCCATGGCTTTCCGCTGGATCAAATCTAAGGGCGACCCCGCCCGTCATGCAACCGGTGGATCTCGATCTCCCAGTCCGTTTCGGATCGCGGCCAGGATCTCGCCGCGCGAGGCTTCGACCGAGCTATAGGGGATGCGAAGCTCGGGCGGCTTCCACAGGCGATTTCGCTTCACATTGCGCGCCTCCTCTTGCGGCAGGCCGGCCAGAAGCCGCTCGGGATCGCCGACGCGCAGCGTGATAAAGGGCTGCAGGCGCGAGCCCGATTGATAGACATCCGCGATCTCGCCCCAGGGGACCGTCGCCCCCCACTCGCGGAAATAGACGCCCGCAGCGTCGACGCGCAGGTGCGCTCCGGTGGTTCGGCCGGTGCGCCAAGCGTGAACGCCGATCCCGGTCCCGAACACGACCAGCACGGCGCCGATCCAATGGCTGTCGGCCACGCTCTCGCCGGCGAACAGGAGCATCGCCAGGCCGACCAGGATGCCGACGGCGGCGATCACCAAGCCGTGCCGGGTCTTGGATCGGCCGATCTGAAATTCCTGGACCGGGCCTTCCGTCATGCTGTGGCGTATCGCGTTTGGCGTTCCATCAGACCCCTAGCTTGCCTTCTGCGCGTCCCGGGGAAAAGGCCGCGACCGCCGGGAGATGGTCCACCGCGCCGAGGGCAAGAAAGAAGGGGCGCCGGATAAGGCGCCCCTCGAGTGCGTTCTGGTCCGACCGCGGCGTTAGATCTCGCCGCTGGTCGCCTTGCGTAAGTTTTCCGATGTGGCGTGTTTTTCGATGTCTTCCTTGTAGGTGGCGTTCTCGAACTTCACTTGCCAGATATGCCAGGCGATCCATAGGACCACGCCGATCACGACCATGATGAACTCCGATCCCACGAAGGGATAGATGAAGGTCACGTCGGCCAGATCCACGGCCCAGCTATCAAGAGGTGTTGTCGACATTCACTCGTCCTCCATTTATCGCGTTGGGCCGGCTCTCAGAGAGCTGCCTGTTCGGTACTCAAGACTTCCTGACGCGCCCGATCAGCCTCCTGCA
>JAUVQB010000178.1 GCA_030598385.1 Alphaproteobacteria bacterium
CCAAATCGCCGTGACTGGCCTCGCCGGGATGCACGAACTGGGCCGGCGAGCCGGTCGAAGCGAGCGTCGCGGCGATCTTGCTGCCGACGTGCCCGTTCTTGCCCATGCCGCTGACGATGATGCGGCCGGTGACCGCGTGGAGCTTATCGATGGTCTCGACGAAAGTGTCGTCGAGCGCGTCGGCCAGTGCGGCCAGGGCATCACCTTCAAGTTTCAGAACCCGCCGCGCGGCCAGCAGGTCTGGGCTCGCGGCAGCGGTCTTATCGTTCGCCAATTGCTCTGCTTGTCTGGCCATGGCAGCAACCCTCGCTTGGGCCGTCCCCGTTTTGTCCCGATTCTGATGCCCGATCGGTGCGGTGGCCGGCAGTATAGCAAATTCCGGGGCGGCGCATACGCTTCCGTCGGTAGCGCTCGGTCAATGAGCGAGGATATCCACGCCGTCCCAGCCGGCCAGATCGAGCGCCGCGCGGGCCGGCAGGAATTCGAAGCAGGCCTGGGCAAGATCGCGCCGGCCTTCGCGTTCCAACATCTCGTCCAGGATGGCTTTAAGCCGGTGCAGGTACAGCACGTCGGACGCCGCGTAACGCAGCTGTTCGTCGCTCAGTTCCGCTGCCCCCCAATCCGACGACTGCTGCTGCTTGGACAGGTCCACGCCCAGCAGCTCACGGCAGAGGTCGCGCAGGCTGTGGCGGTCGGTGAAGGTGCGGGCCAGCTTGGAGGCGACTTTCGTGCAGTAGGCTGGTCGGCAGGTGACCCCGAGGTGGCGCTGAATCATCGCCAGGTCGAATCGCGCGAAGTGGAACAGCTTGGTGACCGACGGGTCGCCGAGAAGGCCCTTCAGATTCGGTGCGTCATAGCCTCCGGCGGCGAACTGCACCAGGTGACAGGCCTCGTCTCCAGCCGAGAGCTGGACGAGGCAGAGCCGGTCCCGCGAGACGTTGAGCCCCATGGTCTCGGAGTCGACGGCGACCAGATTGCCGAGATCGAGGCCGTCCGGCAGGTCGTTGTGATGCAACTGAATGTCCAAGACGAGACCGAGATATCCGTGGTGGCAGCGGCGGT
Source organism: Alphaproteobacteria bacterium (assembly GCA_030598385.1). Taxonomy (GTDB): domain Bacteria; phylum Pseudomonadota; class Alphaproteobacteria; order Kiloniellales; family JAKSDN01; genus CALJXB01. The sequence goes on from JAUVQB010000178.1 coordinate 1,063, forward strand.
GCGGGCATTCTCGCCAATGACTTGGAGCTGTCAAGGTCAAGACCCTTTGGGCCCATGGCGATCGGCTGCCGGATTTCGGGGTAAACAAGCCGCGCCTGGCGGGTTATAACCCATGGGAGGGCCGCCGGGCCGCCGTTGCCCCGATCCGGGTGGCGCGGTGCGGCCGCCAGGGAAGGAGAGGGCGATGGCAGTGCCGGTGATCACCATATTCGGAGGCTCCGGCTTCATCGGCCGTTACGTGGTCCGGCGTCTGGCCAAGCAGGGTTGGACCATCCGCGTGGCGGTGCGCGACCCCGAGCGGGCCAAGTTTCTTCGGCCCCTGGGCGACGTCGGTCAGATCACGCCGCTCGCCGTCCCCTTGCAGAACGCCGATACCGTCGCGGCCGCCATCGCCGGCGCCGACGCCGTCATCAACCTGGTCGGCCTGCTTTACGAGCGGGGACGACAGACATTCGGGGCGGTCCACGTCGACGGCGCGAAAGCGATCGCCGAGGCGGCAGCGGCGGCGGGCATCAAAACCTTGGTCCATGTCTCCGCGATCGGCGCCAGCACCGACGCCGAGGCCGATTACGCCCGCTCCAAGGGCTACGGCGAGCGATCGGTGCGCGCGGCCGTGCCGGACGCCGTCATTTGCCGCCCGAGCCTGGTGATCGGGCCGGAGGACGATTTCTTCAACCGTTTCGCCCTCTACGCACGCCTGTTTCGCTGGTTGCCCTTGATCGGCGGCGGGCACACCCGGTTCCAGCCGGTCTATGTGGGCGACGTGGCCGAAGCGATCGTGCGGGCACTCGGCGATCCCGCCGCCCGCGGCCAGACCTACGAGTTGGGGGGGCCGACGATTTACAGTTTCAGGGAGCTGATGGAGCTGCTCCTAGCGGAGACCGGCCGGCGCGGCCTCTTGGTGCCGGTTCCCTACTGGCTGGCCGAAATCCTGGCGACCTTCCTGGAGGTGTTGCCGGTACCGCCGCTCACCCGGGACCAGGTGCGCCTGTTGCTGCGCGACAATGTCGTCTCCGAAGGGGCGCAGACGCTCGAGGATCTCGGCGTCACCGCCACCGCCATAGAGGTGGTTCTGCCGACCTATCTCGAACGCCACCGTCCCGGCGGTCGTGCCGACCGGCTGAAATCGGCCTGACTCAACCGAGTTCGCAATTCCGGCGAGCGTGCGCGCCCGCTAAGGGGCCGTCGTCACGACCAGGTTGCCGCTGTAAATTAGCCAGAGGAGCAGGCCGCCGAGCAAGAGGCGGTAACCGACGAAGGGCGCGAAGCTGGCCCGGCGCAGCCAGGCCATCAAGAAGGCGATGGCGAGGAACCCGGCGACCGCCGAAAAGCCCATTATAAGCGCGGCGCTTTGCAGCATCTCCGGGTCGCTGCCGCTGATCAGCTCCCGGCCCTTCCACAGGCCTGCCGCCGAGATCGCCGGGATCGACAGCAGGAAGGAGAAGCGCGCCGCCTCGCCCCGCTCGAAGCCGAGCATACGGGCCGCCGTCATGGTGATGCCCGAACGGCTGGTGCCGGGGATGAAGGCCAAAACCTGGGCCAGGCCGATCACGAGCGCCTGCACCAAGGTCATGTGTTTGACCTGTTTGACCGTCATGCCGATGCGGTCGGCCAAATAGAGCACCACGCCGAAGCCGATGAGCGCCCAGGCCACGATCAGAGGATTGCGTACCGCGTCGCTGAAATACTGGTCGACCACGTAGCCGACGGCCAGCGCCGGTATGGTGGCCGCGAGGAGGAACAGCATCAGCCGCCCGCCGTCATCCAAGCGGCCGGAGATGAGGCGCCACAGCCCGACAAGCATGAGCCGAACGTCGCGCCAGAAATAGACCAGCACCGCGACCAGGGTTCCCAGGTGCGCGGCGACATCGATCACCAGGCCCTGATCCGCCCAGCCGGTTGCATAGGGCACCAGGATCAGGTGGCCGGAGGAGCTGACCGGCAGGAACTCCGTGGCGCCCTGAATGATCGCTAAAACCAGAATATGCAGGATCGGCACGAAAGATACCCTAAGGACGCGATGGTGCGGTGACCCGGTAACTCGTTGGTGCGGCTCGGCGATGGCCCCGTTAAGCGGCCAGCGGCGCTTATATCACGGGAACTCGCCTTGCCCACGGGCGATTTTAGTACCAATTCGGTACAATATACTGGAAGACATGCCGCGGTTTTCCAGGCGTTTCTTGACGGGCAACAATTCTTCCAGAATTGTTAGTCAGTGTTATTGTCCTATTTGGTCGAAATTGCTCGCCAGCGCTCCCCAAATCGCTTATAAACACGGTCCAGGCGCCACCGGCCAGGAGGCGTCTTGGGGTTTTTGGTCGTGTGTGTGGGCCTTTGGTCGTGTTGGGGGCAGAGGGGCGTTTCCCGGTCCGGGCTTTTTGGGCTTCGAGCGCGCCACCAGCGCGCCGCGCCATTTCGGGCGATTCGGCGGCGGGGATGGGCGGCTCTGCCGTCGGCTGTGGAGAGAGGATGCCGGTCTCATGGCCTCGCGAATGCTCACCTTCGTGGACGTCGAACGCGGTATGCCCGACAAGCGCGACGCCGGGGCCCGGCGGCGCGACTTCCAGGAGATCTATGGCGAATTCGCACCCCAGCGGGCGGCCGAGCAAGCCAGCCGTTGTTCCCAGTGCGGCGTACCCTTCTGTCAGGTCCACTGCCCGCTCCACAACAACATCCCCGACTGGCTGATGCTGACCGCCTCGGGGCGCCTGGAAGAGGCGTACGAAATCGCCCAGGCGACCAACAACTTTCCCGAAATCTGCGGCCGCATTTGCCCTCAGGACCGGCTTTGCGAGGGCAATTGCGTGATCGAAAAGGCCGGCCACGGCACGGTCACCATCGGCTCGGTGGAGCAATACATCACCGAGACGGCGTGGGCCGAGGGCTGGGTAAAGCCGGCCACGCCCCTGCACGAACGCGACCAGTCGGTCGCGGTCATCGGCGCCGGGCCGGCCGGGTTGGCGGCGGCCGAAGAGCTGCGCCGCACGGGATACCAGGTGGTCGTCTACGATCGCTATGACCGGATCGGCGGCCTGATGATCTATGGCATTCCTAACTTCAAGCTCGAGAAGGAGGTGGTCGCCCGCCGCGCCGACCTGATCGCCCGCGCCGGGGTCGCGTTCCGGCTCAACTGCGACGTCGGCCGCGACGTGAGTCTGGAGGAACTTCAAGCGGAGCACGACGCGGTCCTGATCGCCACGGGGGTTTACCAAGCCCG
>JAUVQB010000034.1 GCA_030598385.1 Alphaproteobacteria bacterium
ACCTTCAGCTTCGCGCCTTTGACGGCCTTGACGACTTGCTGGGCGAGGTCGCGCTCGATGCCCTGCTTGATGGCGACCGCTTGGCGCAACGTCCCGCCGGAGGCCTTCTCGGGCTTGGCGAAATCGAATGCGCCGGCGTCTACCTTCCGCCTGGCCAGGTGGCCGCGCAACATGTCCTGAACCTGCTTCAGCTTGAAGTCGTCATCCGCCCTGATCGCCAGGGTTGACTCGGAGCGTTCGATCGAACAGTTGCTGCCCTTGAAGTCATAGCGCGTAGAAATCTCGCGCATGGCACTTTGAACCGCGTTATCGACCTCCTGAAGGTCGGTGCGGGAGACGATATCGAATGAGGGCATGGGAGCTTGTTCTCGCTACAACGGTCAATTGCTCTCGAGTGGCCTGCGCCATGCAGCCACTTTTGGGCGTCCATGCCATACCTTTAGGTTAGGTTCGGGGGTCTGGCAATTTCTATCTTCTTGCACCCGCAGATGCCGCCCTCGGGCCGTCAGCCGCCAATCTCTTCATTGTCTCGCACGAGCGGCTAGGGATGCCTGCTGTACAGCGCCTCGATGATCGGGCAGCTCGGCGCAATGCCGCCTTCGCACTCGTTCGAAATCGTCGTGAGGGTCCGTTGCAGCTTCCTAAGGTCTCTAATTTTGTCTTTCACGCCTTGCAGGTGATGAAGCGTAATCTCTTTCACTTTGCCGCAATCGTATTCGCCGCCATCGGCAAGGCGGAGTAAGGCGCGGATCTCATCCAGGGAAAACCCAAGCTCGCGGCTGCGGCGGATGAAGCCGAGCCGCCGAGCATGATCGCCGCCATAAATGCGATGTCCGCCGGCCGTGCGCGGCGGCGCGGGAAGCAGTCCGGCTTTCTCGTAGTAGCGGATCGTTTCGACGTTGCAGCCCGTGTGCTTCGAGAGCTTTCCGATGCTGAAATCCTGTTTGCCATCGCCCATCAGAAACCTCTTGAATCTGTAGTGGCTACAGGATTTATCCTGCGATCAAGAGCGAGAAATTGCAAGAGATGTGGAGAGGACTGCTATGCCACAGACACGCAAAATCGAGATATTCAGTGCCGGATGCGCTGCCTGCGAGGCGACCATTGCACAGGTCAGGGACCGGGCCTGCCCATCCTGCGATATCGTCGTGCTGGATATGAAGGATGCAGGCGTCGCGGCGCGTGCGAAGGATCTTGGCATCCGGTCGGTTCCGGCCGTTGCCATCGACGGCAAGCTGGCCGATTGCTGCTCGGGGCGCGGCCCCGACCTGAGCGTACTGGAGTCCGTTGGGCTGGGGCAGCCGCTCTCCTGACGAGGCGCCTATGGTCGAAGCCACACTGGAGACAACACAAAGAAAATCTTCGGGCCCGGGCCGTCACTTTGGGTCCAGGACCTCGACCGCGTTTAGCTTCGTCGCAGGCATAGGGGCCGCGGCGGCAGGATCGTGCTGCGCCCTACCTCTGGCCTTGGCGAGTGTTGGGATCGGTGGGGCCTGGCTCGGCAATCTCGGCACACTCGCCCTATACCGCCCCTATATCCTGAGCGTGGCCGTGATCGGTCTGGGCGTCGGCTGGACATTGAGCGTTCGGAAACTTTGGCGGCGGACCTGCGAATCGGACAGTTCTTGCGGAAAGGTATCAACCAACCGGTGGACCTTCGGGGCTCTAACGATCTCAACGCTCCTGGTTTTGTTTGCCGCTGCATCCAACTGGCTGGAACCCGTGATCGTGCAAAGTCTTCTCGAGTGGGAGCGAAGGTCATGAACAACGACAAGCTGCTTCGCTATGGTGTCATCGGGACAGTGGTGGTAGCAGTCTGCTGTTTCACGCCGGTTCTCGTAGTGCTCGTAAGTGCAGTAGGTCTTTCAGCGGCCATCGGGTGGCTGGATTACGTCCTCTTTCCCGCTTTGGGCTTGTTCATCGGGATCACAATCTACGCGCTTTGGAAGAGGCGGTCCGCATGATCGAGCTGCAATCCACGATCACCTGTCCGCATTGCGGGCATCGGCACACCGAGACCATGCCCACCGATTTTTGCCAGTTCTTCTATGACTGCAAAGGTTGTGCTGAGCTGTTGAAGCCCAAGCAAGGAGACTGCTGCGTCTTCTGTTCCTATGGCACGGTACCCTGCCCTCCCATTCAGGAAGCCAAGGAGAGGGGCGAGCAGCCTACCTGTTGCCAGCCGTGACGCATGCCGATGGCCGACACCGAAACCCGCGCGCGGAGAGATTGGGCTGACTGGAGCCGCAACCGGCGGAGCTACGTCCTGGCGTGGGGGCTGCCGACCGCGCTCCTGATCGTCGGTATTTTCCTGCCGGCACCGGTCAGAACGGTCGTCTGGGCGGGCGCCCTCGTCTGGAACGGCGTGGCCTGCATTGCGAACGCCGCGCGCTGTGGGCGGACCCACTGCCACATCACAGGTCCGTTCTTTCTGATCATGGCCGCCGTCACCGTGGCCCATGGGACCGGTGTGGTTTCATTCGGCGGTCTGGGATGGTGGTGGATCGGCGTGGCCATCGCAGTCGGGACTATTGCGTTGTGGCTTGTCTCCGAGCGTCACTTCGGCAAATTCCTGGCGTACAATCGTTCACGCTGATCGACCGGCGCTCGCTAGCCGGTGCCGCAGTCATGGTCCAAGGCGCTGCCCGTCCTCAGGTGCTCGACCAAATGATCGACCACGGCGCGGATGCGCGCGGAAGTCCGGTCCGGCTCCTTGTGAACTACGTGAACCGGCACGGCGGGCGGCGCGAAGTCGTCCAGCACGAGTTCGAGGGTTCCGGCCGCAAGCTGCGGGGCGATCATATAGGACAGCACGCGAGTGATCCCCCGGCCGCGAAGGGCGGCGGCGATCGCCGCATCGGCACTGTTCACGCGCAGCCGGGACCGGGGCCTGAAACGCTGGGTCTTGCCGCTCTTCTCGAAGGCCCATTCGCCGCCCGGCGTCATGTTGACGAAATCGATGGTCTCATGGCCGGCGAGGCCGGCCGGGGTCTCGGGCCGGCTGCGGGTGTCGAGATATTTGGGCGAGGCGCAGAGCACCCGCCGCACGCTGCCGACCCGGACGGCCGAGAGGGACGAATCGGGCAGGTCGGCGATCCGGATGGCGACGTCGACGCCTTCGTCGATCAGATGCACCACACGGTCGACGAACGTGGTGGTGAGTGAGATCTCCGGATAGCGATCCAGCAGATCGAGCAGGATCGGCGCCATCACCATGCGGCCGAAGAGGACCGAGGCGGTGACCGTCACCGTGCCGCGCGGCGTCGCGTGGATGCCGGCGGCGTGCCGGTCCACTTCCTCGATCTCGCCCAGGATGCGCCGGCAATCGGCGAGATAGCGCTGGCCGGCGTCGGTCAGCCGCACCGACCGGGTGGTGCGGTGAAGCAGCTTGGCTCCAAGCCGCTGTTCCAGCTCCGACACGGCCCGGGTTACCGAGGGCGGCGACATGTTGAGGCGCCGTGCCGCCGTTGAGAAGCCGGCCTCCTCGGCCACCGCAACGAAGACCGACATGGTGCGCAGGCGGTCCATCAATATTTCCAAGATTTGAAATAATCTCTTTCCGATTATGCCTATTCCGCTTCCTAGAGGAAAGAGCCATATTCCCGAGTCAGGAGCGGTCCGGGAGGCGTCATTTCAGGACCGCAGACGCGATCGGGACTAAGGACACGCACGATGACCCGTCCACCTCTTCCCCCGTTTACCGCCGAAACGGCGGCGGAAAAGGCGCGGCTCGCCGAGGATGCCTGGAACAGCCGGGGCCCGCAGCGCGTCGCCCAGGCCTACACCGTCGATAGCCAGTGGCGGAACCGGGCGGAGTTCCTCCAGGGCCGGGAAGAGATCGAGGCGTTCCTCGTCCGCAAATGGGCCCGCGAACTGGACTATCGCCTGATCAAGGAAGTGTGGACTCACGAGGAGAGCCGCATCGCCGTGCGCTTCGCCTACGAGTGGCACGACGACAGCGGCCAGTGGTTCCGGTCCTACGGGAACGAGAACTGGGAGTTCGACGAGCACGGCCTGATGCGCCGCCGCATCGCCAGCATCAACGATCTGCCGATCGAATCCGAGGAGCGGAAGTATCACTGGCCCCTGGGACGGCGGCCCGACGATCACCCGGGCTTGTCCGATCTCGGCCTTTAGCGCCGGCAGGCCCCAAGAAATCAGCCGGCGAAGAGATCGCCGAACCGGAGGAGAGCGACCATGTCAGACACAGCCATTACCCAAGGTGCCCACCACATCGGCTTGACCGTTCCGGATCTGGCCGAGTCCCGGGCCTTTTTCCTCGACACGCTGGGCTTTTCCCAGGTCGGCGAAGTGCCCGACTATCCCGCCGTCTTCCTGACCGACGGCACCACCATGATCACCCTCTGGCAAGCCGCGGACCCGGCGACGGCGGTCTCATTCGACCGCAAGAACGTCATCGGCCTGCATCACTTCGCGCTAAAGGTCGAGGACGCCGACGTGCTGGCATCGCTCCATCACCAGCTGAGCACAGCGGACGGCGTCGAGATCGAATTCGCGCCGGAGTCCCTGGGCGGCGGAGCAACCCAACACATGATGTGCACGATCCCGGGCGGCATTCGCATGGAGTTCATCGCGCCGGCCGCCTGAGGCGGTTCCTCGCGGAGATTCTGGCCTCATCAACCCGTAGACGAAGGAGAAGAAACATGCCCCGTTTGACCGCCGTCGATCCCGCGACCGCCAGCGGCGAGGCCAAGGAGCTTCTCGACGCCGTCGAGCAGAAGCTCGGCATGGCGCCGAACATCGTCCGGACCATGGCCAATTCCCCCGCCGTGCTGAAGGCCTTTCTCGGTTTCGGCGAAGCGCTCTCCGGCGGCCGTTTCGACGCCAGGAGCCGGGAGGCCTTCGCGCTTACCGTGGCCGGCGTGAATAGCTGCGAATACTGCGCGGCCGCCCACACGGCCTTCTCGAAGAGCCTGAAGGTCGGCGAGGACGAGATCGAGCGCCGCCTCGACGGCCATTCCAGCGACCCGGAGCTCGACGCGGCACTGGTGTTCGCGAGACAGCTCGTGGAGAAGCGCGGCTTCGTCGATGACGAAGATATCGCCGCCGTGCGCGCCGCCGGTCATGACGATGGCGCGATTGCGGAGATCGTCGCCAATGTCGCGGCCAACATCTTCGCCAACTATTTCGATCACGTCGCCCAAACCGAGATCGACTTTCCCAAGGTCGATCTGGCGGCGGCCCAAGCACCCTAGCCCGGTCGGAGTGAGAGCGATGTCTGACGGCTGGAGCAACGGCACCTCGCCCTTCCATGTGGGCGAGCAGCGGGTCCAGGAGCGCCTCGGCGTGCGCGACATCGAGGACTGGGCGCGCAAGGTGGTGCGTCCTTACCTGCCGGAGGAACACCGCGCGTTCCACACGGCCTTGCCGTTCCTGGTCGCCGCTGCGCGAGACGCCGAGGGGCGCCCGTGGCCGACCCTGCTTGCGGGTCCAGAGGGATTCGTAACCTCGCCCGATCCGCGGTCGTTGGTCATCGAGGCGAAGCCCGTACCCGGTGATGCCCTAGACGGAGCGCTGATGGAGGGGGCCGACCTTGGGATTCTCGGCATCGAGCTTGCCACCCGGCGCCGCAACCGCGTGAATGGCCGTGTCGGGGAAGATGGGCCGGGCGCGATCGTATTTGCGGTGGAGCAGTCCTTCGGCAACTGTCCGCAATATATCCGCGAGCGCGAGTGGCGCAGAATCGATGGCGCGCCGGCGGGGCCGTCGGTCAGGGGTGCGCGCCTTTCACCATCCCAGCAGGAATGGGTCGCCTCGGCCGATACCTTCTTCATCGCCAGCGGTCATCGCGGCGACGGCGAGAGCCCGGCCTACGGCATGGACGCCTCGCACCGTGGCGGCGACCCCGGATTCGTTCAGGTCGTTAGCGAAACACGCCTGATCTTCCCCGACTATGCAGGCAACAACCACTACAACACGATTGGCAATTTGGTCCTCGATCCCCGCGCCGGCCTGCTGTTCGTCGACTTCGGGACGGGGTCTCTGCTTCAGCTCACGGGCCGGACGACGATCGACTGGGACTCCGACGCCGTGGCCCGCACTCCCGGCGCCCGGCGCCTGGTGGTGTTCGACATCGACGAGATCGTCGAGCTTCCCACGGCCGTGCCGCTGCGCTGGGAGGCCAGTGCCGAGTCGGTGCGCTCGGTGCGGCTCGTCGAAAAGACCCGCGAGAGCGATGACGTCACCTCCTTCGTCTTCGAAGCGCGAGACGGCGGTCCCCTGCCGCCCTTCCAGGCCGGCCAGCATCTGCCGATCGAGCTCCATGTGCCGGGCGTCGAGGAACCGGTTCGCCGGACCTACTCGCTCTCCGGCGCGCCGAGCGACGAGCGATACCGCATCAGCGTAAAGCGCGAGCCAAGGGGCCTCGCGTCGCGCCACCTCCACGATAGCGTCGAGGTCGGCACGATCCTCGAGGCTCGCACGCCTGCCGGCGACTTCCTGCTCCCCTGCAGCAAATGCCCGGTCGTGCTGGTGAGCGCCGGGGTCGGCGTCACGCCCGTGGCGAGCATGCTTCATGACCTCGCTGCGCAGAACCGCAAGCGCCCCGTCTGGTTCGTCCATGGAGTGCGCGACGGCGATCACCACCCCTTGGCGCGCGAAGTCCGCGGCCTCGCCGCGAAACGCCCAGGCGTTAATGTCCACGTCGCCTATAGCAGGCCCAAGCCCGAGGACGAGTTGGGCGTGCATTACGACAGCGCGGGCCGGGTCGACGGCGAGTTGCTCGACCGTCTCGTGGGAGACCTGGGCGCCCACTACATGCTGTGCGGCCCGACAGGCTTCATGGCCAACATCCAGACCGCACTCGAGCACCTAGGCGTTCCCGCCGAGCGGATCCACACGGAGTCTTTTGGCCCGCAGGCCTGAACGCGCGGGGGGGGGCCGATCAAAGCTCCGGCCGCCGGTAGCCGCCGAGGTCGGTTTCGATCGCGGCGGCGAGGGCGAGGACCACATCCTCGCGCCACGGCCGTCCGACGATCTGCAGGCCGAAAGGCAGGCCCTCGGAGGTCGCGCCGGCCGGCACCACGGCGGCCGGCCAGCCGGTGAGGTTGTAGGCGTAGAGGTGACCCCAGACCCGGTGCTTGTCGAAGGCGTCGTCGGCGCCATGGGGCAGGGCGGCGTAGCAATCGGGCGGACAGAGGATGGCGTCGTAGTTCTGGAGAAACTGCAGCATCTCGCTGCGGAACTGGTCGAGCTGTTCCAGCATGACCGCCAGCGAGGGCGCCCGCAAGGCGGCCTCTTCCGCCAGCAGTTTCGCAATAGAGGGGCCCGGTTCGGCCGTGCCGGCATTGGCCAGCTGCCGGCGCAGCCAGTCGCGCCCGTTGGCGACGTTGAGCCAGGGATAGAGGTCGCCGGCTTGTGCAAGACAGGCCGGGGCCGCTTCTTCCACGATCGCGCCGCGCCGGGCGAGCGCTTCGGCCCCGGCTTGCACGGCTTCTGCAATCTCGGGCATGGGCGGAACGAGCCCGCCGTCGGTGTAGACCGCGAGCCTGAGGCCTTCGAGTTCGACCGCGGCCGGGTCGCCGAGGGGTATGGGGAGGACCGCAGGGTCGCGCCAGTCCGGCCCGCAGATGAGCGGCAGGACGAGCGACAGGTCCTCGACGAAACGCGCCAGGGGCCCGAGTACCGTCAAGCTGTCGACGGCGCCGATGCCGTAGGGCACCGCATGGCCGGTGCGCGGCGTCCGTCCCGAGGTCGGCTTGATCCCGGCGATGCCGCAGACATGGGCCGGCTCGCGGATGCTGCCGCCGGTGTCGCTGCCGATATCGAGGGGGCTGCCGCCGGCGGCGACGATGGCGGCCGCGCCGCCGCTGCTGCCACTCGGCGAGAGGGCGGTGTCGTGGGGGTTGTAGGTAAAGCCGTAGACGGCGTTTGCCATCTCGCCGCCCAGGGTGAACTCCGGGGTATTGGTCTTGCCCAGCAGAATCGCCCCGGCCCGGCGCAGGCGCGCCACCACGGGTGCATCCTCTTCGGGCACGAAGTCCCGGCGGCCCGTGGTGCCCCAGGTGGTGACGATCTCCGCCGTGTCGAGAGAGTCCTTGATGGTGATCGGCAGGCCGTGCAGCGCCCCGAGGTCCGCGCCGCGGGCGAGCGCCCGGTCGGCCTCTTCAGCCTCGTGAAGCGCGCGCTCCGGGGCGAGCTGCACCACGGCGTTGAGCGCCGGATTGACCGCCTCGATGCGCGCGAGATGGGCCGTCACCGCCTCGGCCGCCGAGACCTCTTTCGTCCGGATGGCCCTGATCAGAGCAGTCGCAGAGCCGAAGAGGAAGTCGTCCATCGCACTCATCCGCTGTCTCGAACCGCTCGACGGCCTCGCGGCGAAAGGCTATGCGCCGCGCCCCGCAGCATGGCCGGATTTACGGAGCGGTACCAGATGGATTGATGCGGGCCGTCTCGGGCGGTCGGGCGACGAGGATCCCCGCGGCGGCGATCAGGGCCATTCCGGTGACGGTCGCGGTATCGGGCGTTTCGGAGAAGAGGACGAAGCCCCATAAGGCGGCGAAGATCAAATAGGCGTAGTCAAAGGTGCCGACGATGGTGGGTGCGGCGGATTGATAGGCCTTGGCGACGCCCGTGCTGTAGATGGCGATCAGGACACCCAAGAGCGAAACGACGCCCCATTCCCGCGCGCCCATTCCCGCCCAGGGTGCGAGGACGAAGGGATAGGCCGAGGACGCCTCCGGCGTGAGATCCAAGACCAACAAGACGCCAGTCACCACCAAGCCCGCCGCCATGAGCGAGACGTTCAAGGCAAGCGCCAGGGTGAGCGGCGTCTCGTCGAGACACTTGCTGCGCGTCAGGACCATCGCGACGGCATAGAACGCCGCTCCCAGGATCGGCAGCAGCATGAACCATGAGGAGGCGTCGGTTCCCGGACGGAGAATGGTCAGGACACCCACGAAACCGATGAGGATGGCGATCCAGCGTTGCGGTCCGACCGGCTCCCCGATCAGCAGTGCGGAGAACAACGCGATCAGGAGCGGTGACGTGTAAAGCGCCACGGCGGCGACCGAGAGGTCGAGCAGCGGCAGCGAGGCGTAATAGACGATCCACATGAGCACGAGCAGCGCCGCGCGCAGATAGGCCCAGCCGGGCGCCTTCGGCCAGAGATCGATCCCTCGCCAAAACATGAGGACGCCAAGAACCGGGATGGAGACGAGAGACCGGGTCACATAGATCTGCCAGAGCGCGAGGTCTGCGCTCACGAGTTTCACCAGCGCGTCCGCCAGGGTCATCAGGAAGACCGATCCGACGATCAGCGCGACGCCAAGCGTCGTATTCTCCGGGCGTAGGGCCTTGTGCCGATCCACGTACGATCTCTCTGAACAGTAACTCTGTATAAAGGATGTAGATCATTAGCTGTTGATAACAATTGAGTTTTCAGACAAAATACATGAGTACAGATTATGAATAGACTCGGAAAATCCCTGCCGCCTCTGTCGAGCCTGCTGCCTTTCGAGGCGGCGGCACGGCTTGAGAGCGTCACCCGTGCCGCCGAGGAATTGGGTCTGACCCAGGCGGCCATCAGCCGTCAGATCCGGGCGCTCGAAGAGGACCTGGGAACTCGGCTCTTCGAGCGGCGGAACCGGGCCGTCCATCTG
>JAUVQB010000506.1 GCA_030598385.1 Alphaproteobacteria bacterium
CCGTTCCAGCCGCGCATCTGCAACATCGCCCCCCCCGATGCGCGACCGGAGCGTGGCGGACCACACCCCTGGGACGGCACGTAACCTATCCGCTAGTGGGACTTTCGGCAAGATGGCACGCCTCCCGGACGGCAACCTGTCTCCGACAGCTCGCCCCAACCGTGGCCCAGCGGACCTTAAGAAGTTGTTACCAAAGGTGGATCACGCCTTGCCGGGATTGCAATGACGGGCGAAATTTCGCTCCACGTAATCGACGACCTGGCGCACGCTGTCTTCGATGTCGGCCGACTCGGTATCGACGACCAGCTCCGCCTGGGAGGGCGGCTCATAAGGCGCCGAGATTCCAGTGAAGTCCGCGATCTCTCCGGCCCTGGCCTTACGGTAAAGCCCCTTGGGATCGCGCCGTTCGCAGGCTTCCAGACCGGCCTTGATGAAAACCTCGTGGAAGCCGCCCTTGGTGGCGGCCCGCGCCCGCTGCCGGTCGGCGCGATAGGGCGAGATGAAGGCCGATATGCAGATCACGCCGGAATCGGCGAACAGCCCGGCGACCTCTCCGACGCGCCGGATGTTTTCGGCCCGGTCCTCCGGCGAGAAGCCGAGGTTGGCGTTGAGGCCGCCGCGCACGTTGTCGCCGTCGAGCACGTAGACATGGTAGCCTTTGTTGAACAGGCGTTGCTCCACGGCCATCGCAAGCGTGGATTTGCCCGACCCCGAGAGGCCGGTGAACCAAAGGACGCCGCCGCAATGCCCGTTGCGCTCGGTGCGGTGCGGGGCGGTGACGCGGTGCTCGACGCTGGTCAGGTTCTCCGACTTGACGCCGAAGGCATGGCGCTGGTCGGGATAGCCTTCCATGGAAATAACGCCGCCGGCCACGGTGTCGTAGTCGTCGACCAGCGCGAAACGCCCGGTGCGCGCCAAGTCCCGGTATTCGTCGAGCGCCAGGATTTCACGGCACCGTAGGACCACCTCGCCGACGCCGTTGCGCTCGACCCGGTCGGCGGGATTGCCGGCCAGAGTATCGGTGTCGATGACCCGCTCGATGGATTGCACGCGCACCCGCGCCTCGCGCGTGCCCAGCTTCAACTTGTAGGTCCGGTCGACCTCGAGCGGCTCTTGCGCCAGCCAGAACAGCGTGGCGCGGAACACCGTGCTGAGCATCGGCGGAAGCTCTTCATGACTCGCCATCTCGCCGCGCTCGACGAAAATCTGCTCGTCCAGGGTGATCGCGACCGACTGGCCGGCGCGCGCTTCCAAGCACTCCGCGTCGCCGTTCCAGACCTCGATCGCCTTCACCCGGGCGGTCCTGTTGGAGGGCGAAAAGAGCAGACGGTCGCCCGCCCGCAGAATGCCGGACTCGATGCGCCCGGCGATGATCCGGCGTTGATCGAACTTGTAGACGTCCTGGACCGGGAACCTGAGCGGCTGATCGATCGACCGGGTCACCGACTGGAATCGCTCGAGCGCTTTCAGCAGGCTCGGGCCGTCGTACCAGGCCATCGACAGATCGTTCTTCCCGGTGTCTTGCCCGGTGTCTTGCCCGGCG
>JAUVQB010000217.1 GCA_030598385.1 Alphaproteobacteria bacterium
CCGTTCGAGAGCCGCCAGATGGGCCTTGGCGACCTGTTCGTCGGTGACGACGAAGAGTCGCCGGCCGCCGGTGAAGGGCGCGATATGTTCGCCGGCCGTCGCCAGCAGCCCTTCGCCAACCAGGATGTCGTAGCCGCGCGCGCCCAGCTCGACCCGCAGGGTTTCGTAACCGCTCATGGCGCCTGATCTCTTGCAGGCAGGCCGCCACCTGGGTCGCCGCTTGGGCCGCTGCCCGCCGCCGCGATGTCCGGCTGGTCCTCTTGTGCCAGCAGGAAGGCTTCGATCGCCGCGCGCACCCGATCGGTGGTGACGTCGGGCGGGCCATCGTCGATATCCACCGCCACGTCGGCCTCGGCGTAAACCGGATAACGCTCGTCGATCAAGCCCTGAAGGATGACTCGGCGATCCTTGCCCTTGAGGAGCGGGCGGTTGTTGCGGCGGCCGGTGCGGCTGACCAGGAGATCGAGATCGGCGCGCAGCCAGACCGATACCCCCCGCTGGCGGATGGCGGTGCGGGTCCGCGGGTCCATGAAGGCACCGCCGCCGGCCGCCAAGACCTGCCTGGGATCATGCAGGAGCCGGGCGATCACCCGCCGCTCGCCGTCGCGAAAGGCCGCTTCGCCATGGCGTTCGAAGATTTCCTCGATCGTGCAGCCGGCGGCCTTCTCGATTTCCCGGTCGGCATCGACGAAAGGGCAGCCCAGCCCAGCCCCGAGTCGCCGCCCGATGCTCGACTTGCCGGCGCCCATCAGGCCGACGAGCACGATCGAGCGTTCCGGCCCTGTGAGCGGTTCCTGGGCGACCTGGGCGTCCAAGGATGGCATGAAGGGTTCCTCTAAATGATGCCGGCGGCCAAGACATCGAGCCGGGCGGAGCATCTCGTTGAAACGCCATGCGCGGCTGGCTAGACTGCCGCAAATTCGCCACACTCGAAACCTATCATATCCTGTCAGATCCAATGCTAGACCATCGCCAGCTCGAGACCGTCGCGGGGCATGGTTTTTTTTGTGCCAGCGCTCCCCGGCAATAAAGACCTGTAACGCCCAGAAGGTAGCAGCGTACCGCCATGTCGAAAAAACTCCTGTTCACCCTCTCCGCCCTTTTTGTCGTTGTTGCTGGTGGAGGCCTATTCCTGCTCACCTGGGAAATCCCGCCGCCGACCACTCAGGTAGAGAAAATCCTTCCGGATGAGACGTTTCCTCGGTAGCCACGGCTCGTTCGGAGCCGTTTCGAGCCTTTTGGCCGGTCTCGCCCTTGCGGCCGGATTGATCGCGCCCGTCCAGGCTCAAGAGGCCCAACAGGCACCGAAGCCGCAGAATCTGCTGCAGCCCGCGCCTTCGACCTTGGGCGAACCGCTCCGCCTGGCGCCGCCGACCACGCTGCTGCCCCAGGACGGCGATGCGGCGACCTCCGTCCGATCCAGCCTCGATCCGACAGACCCGGACGCCCAGCAGAGCATCGAAGGGATCGAGATCAGCCGCCTGACCGAACTCGACCCCGAATCGGTCGGCATCCTCGATCCCGAACACGGCGGCTTCTCGGGCGATCTGTGGCGGGGCACCGAACGGCGCACCGTCGAACGCCTGTTGCCGCGCCTGCCCGGGGCCATGGGCTCCGCCACCATGCGGGACCTGGCCCGCCGGCTGCTGCTCTCCAACGCCGCGCCACCGGAATCCCGGCCCGGCGAGGCGTCCGAGCGCGGCATCAATCTCCTGGCGCTGCGGGTCGGACGGCTGGCCGCCATGGGCGATTTCGCGGGCCTCAGCGGCCTGCTGGAGGTGGCGCCGCAGCGCTACGACAGCGAGGCGGTCGCGCGGGCGCGTGTGGAAACCTTGTTTCTCGACGGCCGCGGCGGGTCGGCCTGCAAGGAGGTCCGCTTTCGGGTCGCCGAGCACGAAAGCTCGGCCTATTGGCGCAAGGCCCTGGTCTATTGCCAGATCCTCCTGGACGACATGGATGGGGCGAACCTGGGTCTAGCCTTGTTGCGCGAAGAAGGCGCGGCCCAGGCGGATCCGGTGTTTTTCGCGCTCGCCGACAGCCTAACCGGCCTGCATCAATTGGATCCGTCCGTTAGTCCGGCGACCGCCATGCATCTCGCGATGTTCCAATCGACCGGCCTGCCCCTGCCGGTGGAGGTGGCCGATCAGGTCAGCCCCGGACTGCTCGTCCTCCTGGCCCGAGCAACCGCTAACAGCCTAGAACAGCGTACGGCGGCGGCCGAACGGGCAGTCAACCTGGGCCTGCTGGCGCCGGCGGTGTTGGCCGCGCTCTATCTCGACCACGCCTTCGACCCGGGGCAGCGGGCCAACGCCATCAGCTCGTCCGAGCTGTTGACCGGCGCCGAGCGCCGGGCGCTGTTCTATCAAGCCGCTCGCGGCCAGACCGTGCCCTCGGTCCGGGCCGAACTGCTGAACGTCGCCCTCCTGGCGGCCCGTGATGACGGCAGCTACGGCTTGATGGCGCAGGTCGTCGGGCCGCTGGTCGGCGAGATTCCCCTGCAGCCGGAGTTGGCTTGGTTCGCCGAGACGGCGGGCCGGGTGCTCTATGCGGGGGGCCACTTCGAACAGGCCAGTGCCTGGCTCACCCTGGCACGCCAGCAATCTCTGATCGATCCCCAGGCTGCCATGGCGGTGGCCGTCCTCTGGCCCTACAGCCGTTTGGCCGGGTCGCTCGGGCCCACCTCGGAAGGCGACCTCGCGAGCTGGGCGGCGGCGCAGCCCGGCCTCACGCCGGAGGAAATCGCCGAACGCCAGCTGCTGCTGCGAACGGTCTTCCAGGCGATCGGCCAATCCGATCCGCTGATCTGGTCCGATCTGGTCGGGGCCCAGGCGTTGGACCCTGCGGCAAGGCCGCCCGACGCGGCGATGATCTATGCGCTGTCCGAGGCGAGCCAGCTCGGCCGGCTGGGCGAGACCGTGCTGCTCGCCCTGCTGGCGCTGGGCGAGGAGGGGCCGGGCGCGGCGCATCCGCTGGTGCTGCACGAGGTTCTCTCGGCGCTCGCCCAAGTCGACCTCGCCCATGAGGCGCGCCTGCTCGCGATCGAGGCGGCGGTCGCCAACGGCATCTGAGCGGCGGGCGCTTTGCCTTCCCGTTCCCGGCCCGAGCGAAAAGCGCCGAAGCCTCCCTTAACCCCAGCCGACGAACGTCTGCTCGACGCGTTCATTGAGATGCTGGCCGCCGAACGGGGCGCTGCCGCCAATACGCTCGACTCCTACCTGCGCGACCTGAGCGACTGCGCCCGCTTCCTGATCGGCCGGGACTCGGACCTGGCGCGCGCGACGAGCGAGGATCTTAGGGCCTATGTGGCGGCGCTGGCCGCGGCGGGCCGCTCGCCGCGCACGGCGGCCCGGCGCCTCTCGGCGATCCGCCAGGTCTACCGGTTTCTGTTCACCGAAGGCCTGCGCGGCGACGATCCCGCGGCCGGCCTGGACGCGCCGCGGCGCGGACGCAGCCTGCCGAAGCTGCTGTCCGAGGCCGAGGTCGATCTCTTGTTGCAGACCGCGCGCGAGCGCCAGGGCCCGGAGGGCGTGCGGCTCGAGGCGCTGCTCGAGCTGCTCTACGCCACCGGGCTCCGGGTCTCCGAGCTGGTGTGCCTGCCCCTGGACGCCGTGGCGCGTGATCCAGTGGTCCTGATCGTGCGGGGCAAGGGCGAACGCGAGCGCCTGGTCCCGCTGAGCGAGCCGGCGCGCGCCGCCGTCGCCGATTTTCTCGGCGTGCGCGAGAGGTTTTTGAGCGGGAGGAAGGACTCGCGCTGGCTGTTCCCCTCGCGCGGCGAGAGCG
>JAUVQB010000017.1 GCA_030598385.1 Alphaproteobacteria bacterium
CTGCTTGGCACGGACCTTTCCGACCACCACCGGGTCGACCGCTTCGAGATGCGAGGGATTGGCGGTCAGCGAGAGATGCACTTCGTTGCCGCCGAAGTCGCGATCCGAAGAAGTGCCGAGGTGGTACTTCACGTCGCCGGAGCCGCCGACGTCTTCGGGATGGGCGGCACCGCCCTGGAATTCGGAGAAGATCGCGGCGAAGGGCTTGCCCATGATGTGCGCCAGCAGGTTGAGCCGGCCGCGGTGCGGCATGCCGATGACGACCTCTTCGAGGCCCAGCTCGCTGCCGCGACGCAAAATTTCTTCGAGTGCCGGCACCGTCGATTCAGCGCCGTCCAGACCGAACCGCTTGGTGCCGGTGTATTTCTTGTCGAGAAAGCGCTCGAAGGATTCGGCGTCCGTCAACTGCTGCAGGAGCGCCCGCTTCTCATCCGGCGAGAAGTTCGTCCGGTTGCCGCTGGTCTCGATGCGCTCCTGGATCCAGGCCTTCTGGGCGGGGTCCTGGATGTGCATGAATTCGACGCCGACTTGAGCGCAGTAGGTGGCGCGCACGGCGCGGATGATTTCGCCGAGGGTCGCCGTCTCGTAGCCGAGCACGCCGTTGATGAAAATCGGCCGGTTCATGTCGGCCTCGCCGAACCCGTAGGTCAGCGGATCGAGCTCCGGATGGGTGACCTTCGGCGCCAGGCCGAGGGGGTCGAGATAGGCTTCGAGATGGCCGCGCACCCGATAGGCGCGAATCAGCATGAGCGCCCGGATCGAATCGAGCGTGGCGCTGCGGATGTCTTCGGCGCTGAGCGCCCGGTCGCCGGCAACGCCCTGTGCGACCGCGGCCGCGCTGCCGTCCGCGGCGCCGTTACCGCCGTCGACGGCGACGCCGTCGACTGCGAGGCCGGCGAGCCCCGCCATGAAGCTTTGCGCGTCTTCGTCCAGGTCGGCGAAAAGGCCCCGCCAGGCGGCATCGACGCTGTCCGGGGATTCGGCAAAGCGCCGATAGAGTTGCGCGACGGCCTCGGCGTTGGCGCCTAGGCCGGAGGTGTCGCTCGCCATTGACTGTTCCGACATGTTCCGTTCAAGCCCGCCCGAAATTCTCCGGGCACGCCCCTCCCTGTTGATCTTGCGGCCGTGCTGTCCCTCAGCCGCCCATTGCCTTGACCATCGCCCGGCCGATGCCGGCGGGAGACTCCGCGACTTCGACGCCGGCGGACTTGAGCGCCTCGATCTTGTCCTCGGCGGTGCCCTTGCCGCCGGAGATGATCGCGCCGGCGTGGCCCATGCGGCGCCCCGGCGGCGCGGTGAGCCCGGCGATGAAGCTCGCCATCGGCTTCTTGGATTTGGCGGCCTTGTAAAAGTCCGCCGCTTCCTCCTCGGCCGTGCCGCCGATCTCGCCGATCATGATGATGCCCTCGGTTTCCGAATCGCCGAGGAAAAGATCCAGGCAGTCGATGAAGTTGGTGCCGTTGACCGGATCGCCGCCGATCCCGATGCAGGTCGACTGGCCGAGATCCGTCGCCGTCGTCTGAGCGACCGCCTCGTAGGTTAAGGTGCCCGAGCGCGAGACGATGCCGATCTTGCCGCGGCGGCAAATGTGTCCCGGCATGATGCCGATCTTGCATTCGTCGGGCGTGATGATGCCCGGACAGTTCGGGCCGATGAGGCGGGTGCCGGAATCAGTGAGGGCGCGCTTCACCTTGACCATGTCGAGCACCGGGATGCCCTCGGTGATGCAGACCACCAGCGCGACGCCGGCGTCGATCGCCTCGAGGATCGCGTCGGCCGCGAAGGGCGGCGGCACGTAGATCGCGCTGGCGTCCGCGCCGGTCTCGCTGACCGCCTCGGCAACCGTGTCGAAGACCGGCAGATCGAGATGGGTGGCGCCGCCCTTGCCGGGGGTCACGCCGCCGACCACCTGGGTGCCGTAGGCCACCGCCTGTTCGGAGTGGAAGGTGCCCTGGGCGCCGGTGAAGCCCTGGCAGATGACCTTGGTGTCTTTGTTGACCAGTACCGCCATCACGCCGCCTCCTTCACCGCCTTGACCACCTTTTCGGCGGCGTCATCCAAGTCGTCGGCCGACTGGATCGTCAAGCCCGACTCGGCCAGAATCTTCTTGCCCAACTCCACGTTGGTGCCTTCCAGGCGGACCACCAGGGGCACCGTCAGGCTAACCTCCCGGGCCGCCGCGACCACGCCCTCGGCGATCACGTCGCAGCGCATGATGCCGCCGAAAATGTTGACCAGGATGCCCTGCACGTTGGGGTCGGCGAGGATGATCTTGAAGGCCACGGTGACCCGCTCCTTGGTCGCGCCGCCGCCGACGTCGAGAAAGTTGGCGGGCTCGCCGCCATGAAGCTTGATGATGTCCATGGTGGACATGGCAAGGCCGGCGCCGTTCACCATGCAGCCGATGGAGCCGTCGAGCTTGATATAGTTGAGCTCGTGGCGGGCGGCTTCCAATTCCTGCGGATTTTCCTCGTCCTCGTCGCGCAGCTCGGCCACGTCCTTGTGGCGGAACAAGGCGTTGTCGTCGAAGTTCATCTTGGCGTCGAGCGCCAGAACCTGCCCGTCGCCGGTCACCACCAGCGGATTGATCTCGACGACCGAGGCGTCGAGCGCGTTCATCACCTTGTACATGGCCATGAGGAACTTGACCGCGGAGCCGACCTCCTTGCCCTCGAGGCCGAGGCCGAAGGCGATCTTGCGGCCGTGAAAGGCCATCAGGCCCAAGGCCGGGTCGATCGGCACCTTGATGATCTTCTCCGGCGTGCGGGCCGCGACCTCTTCGATGTCCATGCCGCCTTCCGCGGAGGCCATGACGGTGATGCGGCTCGAGGCCCGGTCGACCAGCATGCCGAGGTAAAGCTCGCGCGCGATGTCGCAGCCTTCCTCGATATAGAGGCGCTTCACCTCCTTGCCGGCCACGCCGGTTTGCTTGGTCACCAGGACGTGGCCCAGCATCTTGCGGGCGTTCTCCTTGACCTCCTCGAGCGACTTGCAGAGGCGCACGCCGCCGGGCCCGTCGGGATCGTCCGTGAATCGCCCGGCGCCACGGCCGCCGGCATGAATCTGCGATTTGACCACCCAAATGGGGCCGCCGAGCTCGCGCGCCGCGTTCTCGGCCTCCTCGGGCGTGAAGGCGACCGCACCGCGCGGCACGCTCACGCCGAATTTGGCGAGCAGGCCCTTGGCTTGGTATTCGTGAATGTTCATCGGCCCTCACTACCCCCTTTTTTTTCCGGCCCCCCCGGCCGTCGCGCGCCCACGCTCCCAGCGGCGCATGCAAGCCGAAAGGAAACCGAACGGCTTAGCCCTTGCGTGCCCTCTTGGGCGTGCCGCCGGCTTTTTTCTTCTGCTTTTTCTGCAGGCGCTTGCAGGCGTCGACGAGGCCCCGCACGGCCGCCACCGACTTGTTGAACATGTTCTGCTCGCGTTTGCTGAGGCTGAGCTCGACCACCCGTTCCACGCCGCCGGAGCCGATCACCGCGGGAACGCCCACATAGAGGTTCTTCACCCCGTATTGCCCGTTCAAGTGGGCGGCGCAGGGCAGCACGCGCTTCTTGTCCTTCAGATAGGATTCCGCCATGAGAATGGCCGACGACGCCGGCGCATAGAAAGCCGAACCCGTGCCCAAGAGCCCGACGATCTCCGCCCCGCCGTCGCGGGTGCGCTGGATGATCTCCTTGAGCCGCTGGTCGGATAGCCAGCCGAGCTTCACCAGGTCGGGCAGGGGAATGCCGGCGATGGTGGAATAGCGCGGCATGGGAACCATGGTGTCGCCGTGCCCGCCAAGCACGAAGGCGCTCACGTCTTCCACCGAGACGCCGACTTCCTCGGCGATGAAGTGGCGAAAGCGCGCCGAATCGAGCACGCCGGCCATGCCGACCACCTTGGACGTCGGAAGCCCGCTGGCCTGCTGCAGGATCAAGACCATGGCGTCGAGGGGATTGGTGATGCAGATGACGAAGGCCTTGGGGGCGTAGCGCTTGATGCCGGCCCCAACCTGCTGCATGACGCCGCTGTTGATGCCCAGCAGGTCCTCGCGGCTCATGCCCGGTTTGCGCGGAATGCCCGCGGTCACGATGACGACATCGGCGCCCCTGATCGCGCTATAGCTGTTGGTTCCGGCCAGCTTGGCATCGAAGCCCTCGATCGGCCCGGACTGGGCGAGATCGAGTGCCTTGCCCTGGGGCACCCCCTTGACGATATCGAACAGCACCACGTCGCCCAGGTCCTTGAGACCCGCGAGCAGCGCGAGTGTGCCGCCGATGTTGCCGGCACCAATCAAAGCAATCTTGTTGCGAGCCATCCAGAGCTTCCCCGGTTTGCTGTCCCTCCAGGTCGAACTCCTCCCCTAGGCACTCAGAGAGCCCAACCCCTTTGACCGCAACACTAACCAGAGCGACCGGAGATTGCGAGCCCGAATGGCGAGTTTCCTCTCGCGCCGCCGGAGCAAATTTATCCCACCCGCCGTCATCTCACGTGCGGTAGTTCGAGGTACTCGGGCGAGCGCATTTCCTGGAGGCGGCTGACCGTGCGCTCGAACTCGAAGCTGCCGTCGCCGTCGGGATGGATCAGCTCCGGCGCCGCGTCCGCGGCGATCACCAGGGTCACCTTGTGTTCGTAGAGGGCGTCGATCAGCAGCATGAAGCGGCGCGCCTCGTTCCGCAGTTCTGCGCTCAGCTTCGGCACGCCCTCGAGGACCAGGGTGTGATAGTGGCGCGCGACCGCCAGATAGTCGTTGGCGGCCAGAGGTTGGGCGCAGAGGTCGGCAAAGGAAAACCGCGCCACCCCGCGGGCGGCGAGCGGCACCGGCAGGGACCGGCCCTTGACCCTCAGCTCGTCGGGCTCGGGGCGAGCGCCGTCGGTCAGCTCGGCGAAGATCCGGTCGAGCGCGCGGCTCGCCTGCGGCCCGAGCGGCGCATGATAAAGCGAGACGTCCAGCAGATTGCGCCGCCGGTAGTCGCGCCCGGAATCCAGCTGCAGGAGGTCGAGCCGCGCCTTCAGCAAGTCGATGAACGGCAGGAAGCGCTCGCGCTGGAGCCCGCCGATATAAAGGTCGTCGGGCGGCCAGTTCGAAGTCGCCACCACCACCACGCCCTTCTCGAACAGGGTCTCGAACAGCCGGCCGAGAATCATCGCATCGGCGATATTGACGACATGGAATTCGTCGAAACAGAGCAGCCAGGCTTCCTCGGCGATGGCGGCGCCGAGCTCCGGCAGCGGGTCGGCCCGGGTGCCCTTTGTGCGCTTGCGCCAATCGTGCAGGCGGTCGTGCACCTCAGCCATGAAGGCGTGGAAATGGACCCGCCGCTTGGCCTCGACCGGCGCCTCGGCGAAAAACAGGTCCATCAGCATGGACTTGCCGGTGCCGACGCCGCCGTAGAGGTAGAGCCCCTGCGGCGGCTCTACCCGGCGGCTGGCCAGCCCCAAGCGCGCCTTCCAGCCGCTGCGCCCGCTCCCCGGATCGTAGTGCTTCAAGGCATTGTGGACGCTCTGCAGCTTCTCCGCCGCCAAAACCTGACCCGGATCGGGCTCCAGCTCGCCGGCGCGGCAGCGTTGACGATAGGCGAAGACCGGGCCGTTGCTCATCTCGCCGGCGCGCTCACCGCCCGCCGGCCACGCGCAAAACGGCGCCGGTGGTGAAGGAGGCGGCCGGCGACAGCAGCCAAAGAATCGGCTCGGCGATCTCCCCCGGCGCCGCGGCGCGGCCGAGCGGCTCCTTCGGGGCCTCTTCCTCGAGCCGCCGCGGCATGCCCGAGTCGGCATGGATGCCGGTGTCGACGAAACCGGGCGCGACCGCGTTGACGCGAATGCCCTCCCGGGCGACTTCCTTGGCGAGGCCCAGGGTGAAGCTGTCGACCGCGCCCTTGGCGCCGGCGTACCAGACATAGGCGCCCGGGCTGCCGAGGGAGGCGGCGCCCGAGGAGAGGTTCACGATGGCACCGCCCGGCCCGCCGTTGCGGGTCGACAGGCGCCGGACCGCCTCGCGGCAGCACCAGACGGTGGCGAGGTAGTTGACCTCGACCACCCGGCGGATGTCCGCGGCCGAAGCCGCATCGAGGCGGCCCGAGGGTCCCGAGAAGCCGGCATTGTTGACCAGCGCGGTGACCGGCCCCAGGGCCGCCTCCGCCGCATCGAACAGGTCCCTCACCTGCGCATCGTCGGAGACATCCGCCTGCAGGGGCGCCGCGCGGCCTCCTCGGGCTTCGATTTCGGCAGCGATGGCCTCGGCGCCGGCCCGGTCTCGGCTGTAGTTGACCGCGACGGAAAACCCGCGCGCGGCGCCCAGGCGGGCCGTGGCGGCGCCGATGCCGCGGCTGGCGCCGGTGACGATCAGGACCTCATCCATGGGCCGCTTCGCTCCCTACCGCGTGGCGCTACCTTATACCAAAGGCCTCTGCCGTCACGGTGTCTGGCCATCGCCTGTGGGCGCGAAGGCCCGTTCCATCTCGCGGCGTACGACAAGCGCCTCGTCGCTCGGGTCGACACGCACGTCCGCGAAGGTCACGACCGATCCGGCCGCCACCGGTCGGCCAAGCTTCAGCCCATGGGCGAGGCCGATCGGCAGGGCGCCGGCGGCAAGGCTGTCCGCCGCCGGCATGAGGCGGCCCCAGACCGTAAATCCGCCCTCGCCGTCGAGCATGTCGCCGACGGCCAGATCGCGCTTGGCCACCGCCGCCACGTCGCCGCGAAATCCGGTCGGGGCGCCGGTCGGCTCGCCGCGCAGGGCGACGCTCAAGACCGAGATCGGCAGCTCCAGCCCGATCAGGTGATAGGGCTTATACATGGCGGCAGTGCCGGCGTCCGGATCGCCGCTGAGCCCGTACTCGAAGAAACAGCGCGCCGTATAGTCGCCGGGCGCCGCGACCACCACATAGACGCCCCAACGAAGATCTCGCGCAACCGCACTGCCGTCCCTTTCGAGCGAGGACACGACCTCGACCTGGCCCGCGTGATGCAAGACGCCGCCGTCCGCGCGGGGGCGCATTCTGGTCGCCAAGTCGTCGGCCCCGCAGGGCGGAAAGGCGAGGCCGTCGGGCGCCGGGGTCAAGCCCGTCGCGTTGGCGACCGCGGCCATCTCGATCGCCGACTTGGTGCCGTCCAGGAAGGAATTGAACATGCGCGGGTTCATGCCGCCGGCCGCGGCCTCATCCGGGCTCAGGCCGTAGTGGCCCCAGACCGTCTCGGGCGTCGAGGCGTGGTAGGCCGGCAGATACTTGGTGCCCTTGCCGGCGGCGACCACCTGCAGGCCGCTGGCCCGGGCCCAGTCGACCAGCTCGCAAATCAGTGCCGGCTGGTCGCCGTAGGCGAGCGAATAGACCAGCCCCGCCCGCTCGGCCTCGCGGGCGAGCAGCGGGCCGGCCAGTGCATCGGCCTCGACGTTGACCATGACCAGATGCTTACCCGCCGCGCGGCACGCCCTGGCGTGGCGGATGCCGGCCGCCGGATCGCCCGTCGCCTCGATGACCAGCTCGATGTCGTCGGAGCGGATGAGGGCCTCGGCGTCCTCGGTGAGGCGCACGGCCTCGACCGCCTCCGCGGGCCAGCCGGTCCGCGCCAAGGTGCCGCGCGCGGCCTCGACCTCGAGGTCGGCGACCGCCCTGACCTCGAGGCCGTCGCAATGACGGGCCTGGGCGAGAAACATGGCGCCGAACTTGCCCGCGCCGATCAGGCCCACGGCGACCGGCCGCCCCTCGGCGGCGCGCCGGCGGGCCAGGCGGTGCAGGTTCATCGCCATCCCCCGTACCGGAAAGCTTGCTCCCGCTGGCGAGCGCCGCCGGGCGCGGCTATGCTATGCGCGAGCCCGGATGGGACGAGGAAACGAGAGACGGAGGCCCGCATGAACCAAGACCAATTCAACATGGAGATTCGCAAGTTCCTCAAGAAGGTGGGCGTCACCTCCCAGCGCGAGATCGAGCGCGTGGTAACGGAGGGGATCGCCAGCGGACAGCTTCAGGGCAACGAGACCCTCAAGGCACGGGTGACCCTCAGCATCGAGGGCCTCGACCTCGCCCACGAAATCGACGGCGACATTTCCTTGGGGTGATCCTACCCGCTTTGCCCAGGCGGTAAAGACGCGTTCGGCTTAGATACCGCTGTTTTTACGGGAGTTCTATCGGGGCATGATCGGCGCGGCGAAAGGCTGGCCGTTCAGCAGCATCTGGCCGTCGGCCGCGAGCCGGATGCTGTAGTGGTCGACCGCGCGGCTTTCGCCATCGGTCTCGCGCCGCGCCAAAGATCTCATCCAGTTGGCCATGGCGAGCCCGCCGAAGGCGTCCTGATTGCCCGCGATGACCTCCGCCTCGAGCAGGGCGATGACGTCGTCGAGGCCGGTGACCGCCACATCCATAGCCCCGGTCACGCCTTGCGGGGAGGTCGGGTTGACGTCGAACGCGCCTTCGGCCGTCATCGATGCAACCTCGGATTCGACCAGAAAGTGCGGCAGCTTGAGCTGCGTGCCGGCCTCGGTGAGGGCCGGAAGGACCTCGCCCATCAGCATGAACATCATGATCTGGTTCATGGCCGCCGGGTCCTGTCCCTCCCGGCCTCCTTGCATGAGCATGAAAGACAAGGTCCGCAACAGGGACTGCCAGATGCGGTCGGCCGGCAGGCGCTCGAGCGCCGCTACCAGGCCCATGTTGCGCGGCGCCAAGGCCCCCATCGGCCCGACTTCCGCCCTCAGGCTCTCGCCCATTTCCAGGTTTTCATGCTTCAGCCCGAATCGAACCTCGGCCAGCGCCTGATCGAATCCGCTGGCCGCGAAATCCAACTCCCCCCTATCGAGCCGGAACTGGGTCTGGCCGGCCGCGTCGGTCGCGCGCACGCCCGAGACCGCGAAGCGTTCCGCGAAGCTGCCCGGCAGAACGTTGAGCCCCGACATGCGCTGTATGAAGGCGGCCAAGTCGGTCTCGCTGGGCCCCCCTTCGCGGGCCGCCAGGGCCTCGTACTCCTGGGTGAGCTGGGCATAGGCCTCGAGATCCATGCCGGTCACGTCGGTCTCGACCTCGATCTCGGCGATTTCGAGCGCGCCCTCGCCGGGGATCTCGGCACGAAGGGCCGTGGCGCGGCCCTTGGCGCGCTGATCGGTGCGGCCGTCGGCGCCTTGCTCGGCCCGGCTGATGCCGCCAAGGCGTTCCGCCGCAAGGGTAAATGTACCGTCCGCCAAGCCGAAGCGAAGATCGGTGACGAGCAGGTCCAGCTCGAGAAAGTTGGAAAGCGCGACGACCCAGACGCCGTCGAAGCGCTCGAGGTCATAGGTCAGCAGGGCGAAGCGATTCCCGTCGGCATCGTAGACCGGCACGCTCCCCGGGACCGCGAGGTCGTAGACCCGGTATTGGCCCGCCTTGGTCTCCTCAACGGAAAAGGCCAAGTCGCCCAGGTCCGCCCAGTATCCCAGCTCGCCGCCCCGGCTGGTCATGCCGGTGATCTCCACCCGGTGGCTGCCGTCCTGCGGCCAGACCCGCACCTCCTCATAAGCGACCGGCGCCGCTGCCATCGGCCCGACGAACAGCTCGAGCCCAGCGATGATGTCCTCGCGCAGTTTCTTGGCCTCGAGCGCCAGGGCGCCGCCCAGGGGCACAGCGATGACGAGAAGGACAGCGAGGAGTCCAGCGAGCTTACGGTGCATGGCGGCGGATCCCGGGAATGTCAGATTTGGAATATCGGATTCTAGCGGCGCGGATGATATCAGCGAGGGGTTAACGCACAACCTAGGCATTCAATCGTGTCGAAAAAACGGCAGGTTCGACCCGGCATTGGCCCCGAGATTGGCCCCGATATTGACTGCGGCTTTGGCGCTGACGTTCGCTCTTGGGCGAGTCCGGGAAAACGAGTCTAGGACTCCACCGCTTCGCGGGTTATGGCGGCGTCCGGTCGTTGCGTGGCGTCCGGCGCGGAGTCCGGCGGAGAGCCCTGGTCCGTCGCCGCGGCGCCGGGTTTCGTGCCTTTTGCCACCGCTTCTTGCTGCTCGGCCGCTTCCTGCTGGCGCCGCCACATCTCGGCGTAGCGCCCGCCCTGGGCGAGCAGCTCGTCGTGGCGGCCGCGCTCGACGATGCGGCCCTCCTCCAGCACCAGGATCTGGTCGGCCTCGACCACGGTGGAAAGCCGGTGGGCGATCATCAGGGTCGTGCGGCCTTCGGAGACCTCGCGCAGGCTCGCCTGGATCTCGCGCTCGGTCTTGGTGTCGAGCGCCGAGGTCGCCTCGTCGAACAGCAGGATCTTGGGGTCCTTCAGGATGGTGCGGGCGATGGCGACCCGCTGCTTTTCGCCGCCGGAGAGCTTGAGGCCGCGCTCGCCGACCAAGCTTTCGTAGCCGTCGGGCAGGCTCTCCACGAAGTCGTGGATGCGCGCCAAACGGGCGGCGGCCTCCACCTCGTCGCGGCTCGCGTCGGGCCGGCCGTAGGCGATGTTGTAGTAGACCGTGTCGTTGAACAGCACCGTGTCCTGGGGAACGATGCCGATGGCCGCCCGCAGGCTCGCCTGCTCTACGTCGCGGATATCCTGGCCGTCGATCGTCACTCGCCCCGCCGTCACGTCGTAGAAGCGGAACAGGATACGGCTGACGGTCGACTTGCCGGCGCCGCTCGGGCCGACGATGGCGAGGCTCTTGCCGGCCGGCACGGTGAAGTCGACGCCGTGCAGGATCGGCCGCCGCGGGTCGTAGCCGAAATCCACCCTCTCGAAGGCGATCTCGCCCGCGTCGACCGACAAGGCGCGCGCGCCGGGCGGGTCGGTCACCTCGGCCTCCTGGTGCAGCAGGGTGAACATGACCTCCATGTCCACCAGCGACTGCTTGATCTC
>JAUVQB010000142.1 GCA_030598385.1 Alphaproteobacteria bacterium
CCGCAAGGCCTCGGCCAGGGGCTCGGCGAGCGCCCGCGGCGGCGAACCGGCCGCCTTGGCCAGCACCATGGCGGCGTTGGTGGCGAGGTCGCCGTGGCTCGGATCGCGCGGCGGTTCCACGCTGACGCGCGCGAAATCGAGCCCGGCCGGCAATTGGCCGGCCTCGGTCAATTCCTCAAGGTTCTTGATAACAATATCTCGGAAATCGTTGAAAAAATTCATTTAAAGTTTCACTCGTTTGTCCCGCTGGATGGAAGCTTGGAGCACTCTTTCAAGGCGAAGCGATCGGTCATGCCGGCGATATAGTCGGCCACGAGACGCGCGGCCCGGCGGCCGCCGGCGTCACTGGCCCCGGCATGCCAGCCGGCGGGAAGCGCCTCGGGGTTCGCCAGGTAGTGGGCAAAAAGCGTCCGCACCACCTCCTGCACCTGGTCCGTCTTGCGGTTGACCTTGTCGTGGCGATACATGCGCTCGAACAGGAAGTCTTTGAGGGCGCGGCCGTTCTTGCCCATCTCCTCGGAAAAGGCAACCGCGGGAACGCCGAGAGCGCGGATATCTTCAGCCGATTTGGGTCCGGCCTCGGCCAGGCGGCCGCGGGTTTCGGCAAGGAGATCGTTGACCATCCGGTCGATCAAGCGGCGCACCGCCTCTTTGATCAGGCGGGCTTCGTCGATCTCGGGATAGCTGCGGCGGACCTCGGCAAACATGGCGCCGACCAGCGGCACCGCGTCGAGGTCGGCCACGGCGAACAAGCCCGCGCGCAAGCCATCGTCGATGTCGTGATTGTTGTAGGCGATGTCGTCGGCAAGGGCCGCCACCTGGGCCTCCGGCCCGGCGTAGCTCGAAAGCTCCAGGTCCCATCGCTCGGAGAACGCCGCGACGGATTCGGGAACGTTTGATGCCGCTGCCCCTGCTCCGTCTATCAGCGGACCGTTGTGCTTGACGGTCCCTTCCAGGGTCTCCCAGGTGAGGTTGAGGCCGTCGAAGGCGGCGTAGCGGCGCTCCAGATCGGTCAGGATGCGGAACGTCTGTTCGTTGTGATCGAAGCCGCCGAAAGGCGCCATGGCGGCGTCCAGGGCCGCCTCCCCGCCATGCCCGAAGGGGGTATGGCCGAGGTCGTGGGCCAGCGCGATGGCCTCCGCCAGGTCCTCGTCGAGATCCAGCGCCCGGGCCACCGAGCGGGCGATCTGCGCCACCTCGATGGAATGGGTCAGACGGGTCCGGTAGTGGTCGCCCTCGTGGTAGACGAAGACCTGGGTCTTGTACTGCAGGCGCCGGAAGGCGGTGGAATGGATGACGCGGTCGCGATCGCGCTGAAAGGCGGTGCGGGTCGCGCTCACCTCCTGGGGATAGAGCCGGCCGCGGCTCTCTTCCGGATGGCTGGCATAGGGCGCGAGAACTCGCGGGGCGCTCATGGCGCGACCCTAGGCCGCACCTGCCGCCCGCGCAACTGCGATCGCCGGGGCTTTGCCCAGGGCTTTGAATAGCGCCGGGAAGTCCCTACATAAAAGGAACTTAGCCGTGATATAGTAGGGTCACGAGCAACGGAGGAGAGCGGCCCCATGGGCGCGGACTCAGAAACCCAGAGCGTCAGCATGACCGCCAGCGCGGCCAAGCGCGTCGCCGCCATGATCGCGCAGGACGGCGGCGGCGGGCTCATGCTGCGGGTCTCGGTCTCCGGCGGCGGCTGCTCGGGCTTCCAGTACGGCTTTTCCTTCGACGACGCGGTGAACGCCGACGACCGCACCTTCGAGCGCGACGGCGTCACCCTGGTGGTGGACGAGGTCTCGCTCGACCTCTTGGCCGGCTCCGAGGTCGACTACGTCGAGGAGCTGATCGGCGCCTCGTTCCAGATCAACAACCCCCAGGCCACCTCCTCCTGCGGCTGCGGCTCGTCGTTTGCGATCTGAGGCCGCGCCCTTCGCCTTCCCCTCTCCATGCGCTAAACTAGCGCTCCCATGAAGATCGCCACCTGGAACGTGAACTCGGTGAAGGCGCGGCTGCAGCACCTGCTGGCCTGGCTCAAGTCCGCCCAGCCGGATGTCGCCCTGCTGCAGGAACTGAAATGCATCGCCGACGCCTTCCCGCGCCTCGAGATCGAGGACCTGGGCTACAACTGCGCCGTCATTGGGCAGAAGAGCTACAACGGCGTCGCGATCCTCTCCAAGCGGCCCATGGAGGACCTGCTCGAGGGCCTGCCCGGCGACAAGACGGACACCCAGGCCCGCTACCTGGAAGCCACGGTCGAGGGGGTCCGGGTGGCCTCCCTCTATCTGCCCAATGGCAATCCCGTCGCGAGCGAGAAATACCCCTACAAGCTCGCCTGGATGGCCCGCCTGGAAGCGCATGTCCGCGACCGGCTAGCGCTGGAGGAGCCGCTCATCCTCGGCGGCGACTACAACGTCGCGCCGAGCGACGAGGACGTTTACGACCCGGCGCGCTTCAAGGACGACGCGCTCGCCCGGCCGGAGACCCGCCGGGCCTTCCGCTCATTGCTCAACCTCGGGCTGACCGAAGCCTTCCGGGCACTCCACAGGGAACCCCATCTCTATAGCTATTGGGACTACGGCCGCGCCTTCGACGACGACGAGGGCTTGCGCATCGACCACTTCCTGCTGTCACCCCAGGCCGCCGACCGGCTGGCCTCCTGCGAGATCGACCGGGAGCCGCGCAAGCAGGCGAAGCCCTCGGACCACACGCCCGTCTGCCTCGAGCTGCGGGACTGACGGCGCCCGCGGCCGGGCTCGAAACCATCTGGCGAGGCCATGCCGTTCCTGCCGCTCCACGACGACAACCCCCGTGTCCTGATCCAGCATGCCTGGGTGACCTGGGGCCTGATCGCGGCCTGCAGCGTCATCTTTCTCTATCAAGCCTCGATGACGCCGGACGAGGGTGCGCGGCTGATCTTGGGCCTCGCGCTGATCCCCGCCACCGTGACCGGCGAGGGCCAACTGGAGCCGGAGCTGGTGCTGGTGCCGACGCTGGCGACCCTGGTGACCTCGGCCTTTCTCCACGGCGGATGGATGCACCTGATAGCCAACATGCTCTATCTCTGGGTATTCGGGGACAACGTGGAAGACGCCATGGGCCACTGGCGCTTCCTCGCCTTCTATCTCATCTGCGGCCTGATCGCGGGGCTGGCCCATATCGCCTCGGATCCCGGCTCCACGGTGCCGACGCTCGGCGCCAGCGGCGCCATCTCCGGCATCCTCGGCGCTTACTTGATCCTGCACCCCAAGGCGCGGGTGCTGGTGCCGATCATTATCATCCCGCTCTACCTGCCGGCCTGGATGCTGCTCATCGTCTGGATCGGGTACCAGGTGGCCTCCGCCGCGGTCAGCGGGCCGGTGGGCGGCGGCATCGCCTGGTGGGAACACATCGGCGGCTTCGTGGCCGGGGCGCTCCTCGTCGTCCCGTTCCGGCACAAAACCGTGCCCTTGTTCGAGGGCGGCAAGCTGCCGGGCGGCGTGCGCCTCCGGCCCGGCGGACCGCGCCGGAACGCCCAAAAGGATAGCTCGGAAGACGGGCCCTGGGGTTAGGCCGGCTAAACCGGCTCGGTCAGCGTCTTGAGGCCGCTGTCTTCCAAGGCCTGGCGGGCCGCCCAGCTCAAGGCCTGCTCGAGCGCATGGGACCCGACCTGGCTGGAGACGATATCGGCGAAATCCTTCAGCGCCGCGTCTATGTTGTCGGCGTGTTCGTCCTTGCCGTGGGCCCGCAACAGCTTCGCGAGCGCGGCCCCATGCGCCATCGACAAGGCCACCACACGCGCGTGATGAGTTTGATCCTCCACCGCACGCTCCCCATTTCGACCGGAACGACCGTAGCCGCCCATGGAGCGTCCCGTTCTGCCCTTAATGCCCGGCGCCGCGATGACCTGCCGGCCCCCACCGGTCACGGCACCGAATCGAGCAGCCATTAAACCACAATATCTAGCGCTCAAGAAGAAGAGAGTGTCCACAAGTTGTGGATAACTGGAAGGAACCCTCTCCAGCGCCGTCAGACGCCCGCGCCGCGCCGGACCCCGGGCCGCAGCCGGCGATAGGTGAGATCGCTCAGGTCCGCCGGATTGGGGCCGGGCGCCGCCACGATCAGAATCTCCGCCGCGACCGGCTCGAAGTGGGCGCGAAAGTGGACCGAGGATTTCAATGCGAGGATCTTCTCATCGGCCGGCTCGACGCCGAGATGGCGAAACATCTCCTGGTCGGCCGCCTGGTTCTTGCGCGAGGCGACCGCGACCCGGACGCCGCCCACCGCCAGCAGGGCCATGGGCCCGAGGCGCATGTGGGCGCCTTCGTAGAATGGGCCGGTCGCGGTGAAGGCGCCGTCGCCCAGCCGGTCGACGCGGTAGTCGGCCTCGAACGGCGCGTGCCCGGGCAGGCCCGACTTGGCGCCTAGGCCGATGCGAAGCCGGCCGCCCTCACCGGTTTCGTGGGCCGCCGCCGCCACTTCCGGATCGTAGATCAGGCCGACGACGGCGCCCTCCGCGCCCTGGCGGACGAGCTCGGCCAACAGGCCGACCGTATCGCCATTGGCGCCGCCGCCGGGGTTGTCCTGGGTATCGGCCAGGATGACGGGGCCGCTCGCCGCGCGGGCCGTCGCGATGGCGTGGGAGACCGCCTCCGCCGGCCGCCAGAACCTGGCGGCGAAAGCGTTCTCCTGGACTAAGGCTAGATCGTGCAACTCCTGGGCGGCCGCTTCGGTTGCCCCGGCCTCCTCGCCGTAGGCCACCACGGACGGGCCGCAGTCATGGATGTCCGCCGGCCCGAAGCCGCAGGCAAACGACAGCGAGACCAGCGGCGGCCGATCCAGGCTCTCGAGATGGGCGACGAGGCTCTTGGCCGGTTCCTGGGTGGTGCAGCCGGCGGTGGTCGGGATCAGGAAGGGGAGCTGACGGTAGGCCTTGTGGGGTTTGCGGCCAGAGGTCAGGCAGCGCTCGACCAGCTCCGCCGCCCGCGCCCCGGTCTCCGCCATGTCGATGTGTGGATAGGTGCGGAAC
>JAUVQB010000338.1 GCA_030598385.1 Alphaproteobacteria bacterium
GAGGCCATGGAGCAGATCGCCGCCGCACAGGCCCGGGGCCTGCGGATTTACGGCGAAACCTGCCCCCAGTACCTTTTCCTGACTGCCGCCGACCTGGACCGCCCGGGCTTCGAAGGCGCCAAGTATGTCTGCAGCCCGCCGCCCCGGGACGCGGCCAACCAGGAACATGTCTGGCGTGGCCTGGCCGGCGGCATATTCCAGGTGTTCAGCTCCGACCACGCGCCCTACCGTTTCGCCGGGCCCGACGGCAAGCAGATGCACGGCGCCGACGCCGCCTTCCATAAGATCGCCAACGGCGTGCCGGGGCTGGAGGTCCGCCTGCCTCTGCTGTTCTCGGAAGGGGTCGGTAAGGGCCGCATAACCCTCAATCGCTTCGTCGACGTGGCGGCGACGCAGGCGGCCAAGCTCTATGGGCTTTACCCGCGCAAAGGAACGATCGCGGTGGGCGCCGACGCCGACATCGCCATCTGGGACCCCGACAAAACGGTCACCGTCAGCCATACGATGCTGCACGACAACATGGACTACACGCCTTACGAGGGCCGCGAGGTGACCGGCTGGCCCGTCATGACCCTGTCGCGCGGCGAGGTGGTGTGGCGCAACGGCGAGGTGATGGGCGCGCCTGGGAGGGGCCGGTTCCTGCCGTGCGGTCTGGCCGACGCGGCCAAGCCGCTGGGGCGTTCGGCCCACGGCTTCGATCCAGCCTCGGGCAGCGCGGCGCCCGGTGTACGAAAATGAGGACCCGACCATGACCCGTAACCTTCGCGTCGGCGGCGCACAGATGGGCCCGATCCAAAAGGCCGATAATCGTGACGCGGTGGTCGCGCGCATGGTGAAGCTGATGGACCGGGCGCTGGCCGAGGGCTGCGACCTGATCGTTTACCCGGAGCTGACCCTCACCACCTTTTTTCCCCGCTGGTATGCCGAGGACGAGGCCGAATTCGATCTCTGGTTCGAGCGCGAGATGCCGAGCGCGGCGACCCGGCCCCTGTTCGAGCGAGCCAAGACTGCCGGAATCGGGATGTGCCTGGGCTACGCGGAGCTCGCCGAGGAGGAAGACGGCGAGGTCCACCGCTACAACACCTCTATCCTGGTCGACAAGGCAGGGCGTATCGCCGGCAAGTACCGCAAGGTGCACCTGCCCGGCCACGCCGAGTTCGACCCCGAGCGCAAGTGGCAGCACCTGGAAAAACGCTACTTCGAGCCGGGCAATCTGGGCTTTCCGGTGTGGCGCAGCCTGGGCGGCAACCTGGGCATGTGCATCTGCAACGACCGCCGCTGGCCGGAGACCTACCGGGTCATGGGCCTGCAGGACGTCGAGCTGGTGATGCTGGGCTACAACACGCCGACGGGCAACGCGCTGTCAGACGAGGAATCGCCCGAGCTGCGCATGTTCCACAACCACATGTCCATGCAGGCCGGTGCCTACCAGAACGGCACCTGGGTCGTCGGCGTGGCCAAATGCGGCGACGAGGACGGCCACGAACTGATGGCCGGCAGCGTCATCGTCAGCCCGGACGGCGTCATCGTGGCTCAGGCCGAAACCATGGGCGACGAGCTGATCGTCGCCGACTGCGACCTGGATAAGTGCCGCTTCAACAAGGAGACCATCTTCGATTTCGCGGCCCACCGCCGCCCCGAGCACTACCGTCTCATCGTCGAGCGCATAGGCGCCGAGCCGCCGGAGGGCGGCGAATGAGTGGGAGCCGGCCCACGCCTGGCATCATCGTCATCAACCCCAACAGCAGCCAGGCCGTGACGGCGGGCATGGACCGCGCGATTGAGAACCTGCGCCGCCCGGACGGCCCGGCGATCCGCTGCGTCACCCTGGCCGAGGGGCCGCCCGGAATCGAGACCGACGAACACGTGAGCGCCGTCGTGGCGCCGCTCACCCGCTTGGTCCGGCGCCTGGAGGGGGAGGCGTCCGCCTTCGTGGACGCCTGTTTCTCGGATCCCGGCCTCGCGGAGCTCCGCCAAACGACCGAGAAACCCGTGTTCGGCATCGCCGAGAGCGCCTATCGCCGCGCTTCGACAGAGGGCCGCCGCTTCGGCGTGATCTCGATCCTCCAGGCTTCGATTCCCCGCCACCGGCGCACCATCGAGGACCTGGGGCTCGGGCCGTCGCTGGCCGGGGACCGGGCGGTCGGACTCGGCGTGACCGAGCTTTCAGACGACCCCGAGGCCACCTTGGCGCGCCTGGTCGAGGTCGGCGAACACCTGAGGGACACCGACAGCGCCGAGGCGATCGTTTTGGGCTGCACCGGCATGTCGCCCCACCGGCACCCCTTGCAGTCGGCCCTCGGCGTGCCCGTCGTCGACCCGGTCCGCGCGGCGGTCGACGCGGCAATCGATGCCGTGGCGCACGCCTAGGGCCCTTGGGGGCCTAAGATCGCAAGCAACGGCCACTTTCGGATTGAAATCCCGGGCCCACGGGACTACATCTTTGGCACTCTCCTGGAGAGAGTGCCAATCGCCACGAAAACACTATCTCACGGCTTTGGGTAAAGGGAGGTAAACCCATGAACTTCAGACCCTTACACGATCGTGTAGTGGTTCGCCGCATCGAGGAGGACGAAAGGTCCGCCGGCGGCATCATCATCCCGGACACCGCCAAGGAGAAGCCGATGCAGGCAGTGGTGATCGCTGTCGGTCCCGGCGGACGGGATGACCAAGGCAAAACGGTGCCCCTCGACGTGAAGGCCGGCGACAAGATCATCTTCGGCAAGTGGTCGGGGACCGAGGTCACGATCGACGGTGAGGAACTC
>JAUVQB010000348.1 GCA_030598385.1 Alphaproteobacteria bacterium
CTTGGCGGCCGGATGCCGGAAGCGGCTTTCGTCGAGCGCCCATTCGCCGCGGTCGAGGCCGGTCTTCTTGCAGGCCTGGCGGAAGCGCTTTTCCAACAGCTCGGCGTAGACCCCGCGGCCGCGCATGCGCAGGCCCCAGCCGGATTCGTAGAGCTTGCCGCCGCGGGTCTCGCGCACCAGCTTCAGCACCTTGGCCTTGCGGTCGGGATAGTGGGCCTCGAGCCACTCCTCGAACAGCTCCTTGATCTCCAGCGGCAGGCGCAGCAGCACATAGCCGGCGGTGCGCGCGCCGGCCTTGGCGGAAGCCTCGAGGATGCGCTCCAGCTCGGCGTCGTTGAGCGCCGGGATCATGGGCGCCGCCAGCACGCCCACCGGCACCCCCGCCTCGGCCAGCTTTGCGATCGCCTCGAGCCGGCGCTTGGGCGCGGCGGCGCGCGGCTCCATGCGGCGGGCGAGGTCGCCGTCGAGGGTGGTGACCGAAAGCAGCACCCGAACCACGCCCAGTTCCGCCATCGGTGCCAGCAAATCGAGATCGCGGGTCACCAGCGGCGACTTGGTGACGATCGCGACCGGGTGGCGCGCCTCCTTCAAGACGGCGAGCAGCGAGCGGGTGATCTCCAGCCCGCGCTCGATCGGCTGATAGGGGTCGGTGGCGGTGCCGAGCGCCAGGGTAGCGGGCCGGTAGCGTGGGTTGGCGAGCTCGGCGCGAAGCAGTTCGGCGGCGTCCGGCTTGGCGAACAGGCGGGTCTCGAAGTCGAGGCCGGGCGATAGGCCGAGCCAGGCATGAGTCGGCCGTGCGAAGCAGTAGATGCAGCCGTGTTCGCAGCCGCGATAGGGGTTGAGCGAGCGGTCGAACGGCACATCGGGCGACTGGTTGCGGGCGATCATCCGCCGCGAGCTGTCGCGCAGGACGCTGGTGGCGGGCCGGTTCTCTTCAACGGCGGGCGTGGCCTGCTCCCAGCCGTCGAAAGTGGCGATGTGCTGGTAGGCCTCGTAACGGCCGCTGCGGTTGCTGACGGCGCCGCGGCCCTTCCGGGGGCGGTTGGGGCTTGCCTCGATCATGATCCGAGTGTATGTCAATCATTTGAACATAACAAGAACAAACGAGGGACAAAACGGGTGGCTTGAGTGGCCTTATCCCACTTGCGCCGCAATCCGGCCGGGAGACTTCAGGCTCGCGCGCAAACCAGTACAAAGAAAGAACGACGAGCCGGGTCCGCCGGTTCCGCAGCACTCACCCGGCGGCGATAATCGCCTCGAGCGAAGGCTCGCCCTGCCATTCGCCGCGCATGCGGCGGAGCGTGGCCGGCGAAAGATAGTCGGCGACCCGGCCGGCCACATGATCGATCAACGCCGGATCGCTGTTCTCCGCCGACCAGTCCTCGGTGCTGGCCGCGTCGTGCTTTGCCGCGAGGCCGGCCCGGCGATGCAGCACCGACCATTTGACGCACCAGGTGATCGCCCTGAGGAACAAGAGGCGCCGCATGGGGATCAGCCAGGGCTGAAGCGCCGCCGCCAACGCCCCGCCCGCGGCCTCGGCGAGAACCTCGCGGTAGCGGCGGTAGAAGAGGGCGACCTCGGCCACGGTGAGCTCCGCGGTGCTGTCCGGGTCCCAGGTGGTCGAGGAGTAGACCGTGGCATGGGCGAGATCCGTGCCCGGCGAGCCGTAGAGCGCCTTCTCCAAGTCGACGATGATCGCCCGGCCGCCGCTGTCGGTGCCGTCGATCAGGAAGTTGCCGGGGTGGGTGTCGGTCAGCACCAGAGTAATGGGCTGATCCCGACCGCTCGCGGCTACCTGGCGGGCGAAGGCGGTGGCCCAGGCGAGTTCGTCGCGGATCTCCCGTTCGGCCTCCGGCGCGAGGCCGGCCTCCTCGAGGAAGGCCGCTTGCCGCTCGATCTCCACCAGCGCTTCGCCGGCCGGGTCGCGGTGATCGGCGAGCGGCGGCCGCTCGCCCGCCGGCGGCAGCGCCAGGGCGTGGACCCGCGCCATGGCCTCGGCAAAGGCCGGCAGGTCGTCCGGCAGGCGGGGCGGGCGCCCGCGGATGCGCTCGACCAGGAGCGCCCCCATGGCGATTTCGGGCGACGGCGGGATCACTCCGAAGAGCCGCGGCCCATGGCCGCTGACGGCGACCCGCTCGAAACAGGCGGCCTGATAGGCGAGGTTGTCGGCGGCGGCCAGGGCGAACTGGCTTTGCTTGGGGACCCGCAGCAGCACCGGATGCCCGGAGACCGCCAGGTGATCGTGCGCCAGGCCCTTGAAATTCAAGGGCTCGAGCGCCGCCGCCGTCACCTCGGCGAAATCCGGAAAACCCTTGAGCGCGGCCGCCAGTGCGGAGAGATCGAGGCCCTTCATCATGGTCAGAGCGGTAACACAGGCACGGGGGCCGCGGAAAGCGGGATCGCCGGGGCTTTCGAGGCGTGACGGCTGTGCTATCACCACCCCCATGAATCAGGCCCGTGAAATCCCGGTGGCAACTCCGGCCCTCGACGTGGTCATCCCGACCCTCGATGCGGCGGCTGAGATCGAGGCGACCTTGGCGGCCCTGGCTGCGGGCCGCCGCGGCGAGATCGGCGCACGATTGGTCCGCGAGATCCTGGTGGTCGACGGC
>JAUVQB010000327.1 GCA_030598385.1 Alphaproteobacteria bacterium
CCCAGCGTTTTTCACCCGATGTTATGACCCGTCCGGTGCTTCAGTCCTGGCTTTTCCCGGTCCTGTCGCAGAAGGGTGGTCCGGCCGAGATTGCCTACCTGGCACAGATCAATCCAATTTTTGAGTTTTTTGATCGACCGGTACCGCTTCATGTGGCTCGGGCCACGGTCAGCAGGCGGTCGCTGAAGGCGGTGAGCGCGGCGAGCTTCTCGTCCCGATCGGCGACCAGCCGTGCCCGGCCGAGCGCCATGACCGAACGATAGTTGATCGAGGAATGGAAGCCCGAGCGGGCGAGCACCAGACCGTCCAGCAGCGAGACCGTGAAGCAGACCTCTACGCCGCCCTTCAGATGCCGCAGCATCTTGCTGGCCGAGGAGCCGTGCCAGTAGACGCGGGCCCCCTCCCGCCAATAGGCGGTGGCCGTGACGTAAGGCTGGCCGTCGATCACGTACCCGACGTGGCAAACCAGGCCGGCGTCGAGAATCTCGTAGACGGTCTTGCGGTCGTAATGGCCCCGCTCGTGGAGGCGCTTGACGCGCGTCCGCGCCGTGGGCCGAAAGGCCTGTTCCGCCGAGGCGGGCGTTGTATCCATGCTCATGGGCCTCTCGTTCTGGGAGGAGAGCTTGATCCGAGTTGGGGTAGGCTATTTAAAAACTGGTCCTATAGTAAGCACCACTTCATAATATTTCATAGAACCACTTTGAGGATATGCCGGCCCCATGGCCCAGCTCCTTAGACACCGCCGCAGCCGCGCCGCGCTGCTCGACCTGGCACTCGACCGGGCACTCGACCGGACCGGCCACGGATCGCTGCAGCGCCAGCTTTACGGCCAGGTCCGCGAGGCCGTGCTGGCCGGCCGCCTCGCGCCGGGTGCGCGGCTGCCGTCGACCCGAACGCTCGCCGGGGAGCTCGCCTGTTCGCGCAATACGGTGCTCGGCGCCTTCGAGCAGTTGATGGCCGAAGGCTATCTCGAGTGCCGCGCCGGCTCGGGCACCTATGTGAGCCGCGTCCTGCCGGAGACCCTGTTGGCCCGCCCGGCGAGCCGGACGGACGGGGAAAAGGGCGAAGCGCGCGCCACACTCTCGGGCGAGCAGGAGTCCTTGGCCCACGCCGAGCGGATGCCGTTCGGCGCGGGGGCCGGCGGCCTCAGGCCCTTTGCGCCGGGCGTGCCGGACCTGAGCCTGTTTCCCTTCGACATCTGGGGCCGGCTGTTGGGCCGGATCTGGCGGCATCCGGGCCTCGACCTGCTGATGCCGGCCCCGCCGGCCGGCCACAGGCCGCTGAGAGAAGCCATTGCCGCCTATCTGCGCGGCCTGCGCAGCGTCGCCTCAACGCCCGAGCAGGTGTTCATCACCGCCGGCGCCCAGCCGGCCCTCGACCTGGTGGCGCGCGTCTTGCTGAAACCCGGCGACTCGGTCTGGATCGAAGAGCCCGGCTATCCCGGCCTGCGCGGCCCCCTGCGCTCCGCGGGCGCCCGCCTGGTGCCGGTCCCCCTCGACGAAGAGGGTCTTTCTGTAACCGCCGGCCGGGCCCTGGCCGACGACGCGCGCCTCGCCGTGGTCGCGCCGTCGCACCAATATCCCCGGGGCACCACCATGAGCCTGGCCCGCCGGCTTGAGCTCTTGGCCTGGGCGCGCCATAGGGGCGCCTGGCTGGTCGAGGACGACTACGACAGCGAGTACCGCTACGCCGGCCGGCCGCTCGCGGCGCTTCAGGGGCTGGACGCGGACCGCAGCGGATCCGGCGGCGGCCGTGTCTTCTATATCGGGACCTTTTCGAAGGTACTGTTCCCCGCCATCCGCCTCGGCTATCTGGTCGTGCCGCCGGACCTGGTGGAGGACTTCGCCCGGGCGCGCGCCGCGATCGACGCCTATCCCTCGGCGATCGTGCAACCGGTGCTGGCCAGCTTCATGGAAGAGGGCCATTTCGCCGCCCACGTGCGCCGCATGCGCACGGTCTACGCCCGCCGCCGCGCGGCCCTGTTGGCGGCCGGCGACCGGCATTTGGCGGGACTGTTGGAGCTCACGCCCGGCGAAGGAGGCTTGCACCTGGTGGGCCAAATGACTGCGGCGCTGGCGGGGCGTTTGTCGGACCGGGAGGCCGAGGCGCGGGCCGCCGCGGCCGGTCTGGCGCCACGCGCCCTCAGCCGCTTCTATCTGGAGCAGCCGGAGATGAGCTACCGCGCGAGCCCGCCGCCCCGCGGCCTGCTGCTCGGCTTCGCGGCCCTGGCCGACGAGGAGATCGAACCGGCGGTCAGGACGCTGGCGAAAGCGCTCGCAGGCTGATCGAGCGCAATTTCGCTTTGCCATGTCACGGCTCCGGCCCGCGCGCAGCGCCCGCCTACGGCGCCCCTGCCCGGCCACCCAGCGACAGTATCCTAATGGTGGCCGGGCGGGGGAGAGGGCCGGAGCCGAAAAAACAATCTCCTAGCGGTTCATGCGGTTGTCGACCAGATCGTCGACCACCGCCGGGTCGGCCAGAGTCGAGGTGTCGCCGAGCGCGCCATAGTCGTTCTCGGCGATCTTACGCAGGATGCGGCGCATGATCTTGCCCGAGCGCGTCTTCGGCAGGCCCGGCGCCCACTGGATCAGATCGGGGCTGGCGATCGGGCCGATCTCCTTGCGGACCCACTGAACCAGTTCCTTGCGCAGCTCCTCCGAGGGTTCCTCACCGACATTGA
This sequence comes from Alphaproteobacteria bacterium, assembly GCA_030598385.1. Taxonomy (GTDB): domain Bacteria; phylum Pseudomonadota; class Alphaproteobacteria; order Kiloniellales; family JAKSDN01; genus CALJXB01. Next base: position 2,681 of record JAUVQB010000327.1, read on the forward strand.
GGGTGACATAGGCGTAGATGCCCTGGCCCTTGATGTCGTGCGGATAGCCGACCACGGCGGCCTCGGCCACCTGGCGGTGGGCGACCAGCGCGCTCTCCACCTCGGCGGTGCCCATGCGGTGGCCGGAGACGTTCAGCACGTCGTCGACCCGCCCGGTGATCCAGTAATAGCCGTCCTCGTCGCGGCGGCAGCCGTC
>JAUVQB010000011.1 GCA_030598385.1 Alphaproteobacteria bacterium
CCTCGCGCGCCGGAACCCTCAGTGTCGCCATGCCCGCCTCCCTCTCGACCTCAAGAGCGGGATCATAGCCGCAAAGGCGGGATAGAGGGGAGTCGGGCGAGAAATTGGCGGGCCTCAAGAAAACTGCCTGCGCTTCTGCTTCCACCAGAGCCGGAAGGCGAGCCAGCGGGCCTTGACCCAGGGCAGGTCGAAAAACATCATCACCAGGCCGACGGGGATCATCCAGACGCCGAGCACCGGCAAAAATCCGAAGAGCCCGCCGATCACCAGCCCGGCGCCTATGAGGATTCGCGTCGCCCGCGGCGCGGTGCGGACCTTGCGATAATAGGGATTGGGCCTGTCCAAAGGAAAACGGGGACCTGGTTGCTCAAAATCGGCGGCCGGCGCGCGGCCGGCCTCGCCACCAGATCGGGTCGTTTGCCCTCCGGCGCAAGGGGCGGGCGAATTCTGCACAACGCGGAGTTTATACCAAAGGACGTGGATATTGCGTCTCGCGCAGGCTCAGGTTTCTCGGAGCCGGCCGGTCATCATGCTGACCCGCTTGAAGATATCCTGGACCGCACCGCTTTCCATCATGTCGGCCCGGCCGGGGGCGCCGTCGACGTCCTTCAGTTCGCCGTCATCGGCGATCATTCGGGTCAGTTCCAGGGGCGGGCCGTTCTCGGCCTCTGCCTCCTCGTCCGGGATGGGCTCCCACTCGGACTCGCCGGCATCCTCATCCTGCGCGCCCTCTTCCTGGCCATCTGCGTCGATCGTCCCGGCATCCAGCGCGCCGTTCCCGGACTTGTCCGACTTGCGCGTCGCCTTTTCCGTGGCCTCCAGCGCGCCGTTCATAGAGCCGGCCTGGTCGCGGAGCCGGTCGACGCGGGCCTCGAGGTCGCACAGCACAATCCTTTCGCCCGGCCCGTCGATCTTTTCGGCCATGGCCAAAAGAGACTGCAGCAGGGCGAGAGTTTGCGCGTTCTCTTCCCGGGCCTCGGCCAGCGCCCGGGTCAGCCGGTCGATCTCATGCCGACTCCGGACGACACCTTTTTCCACCTGATCCAGCAGGCTCGCCAACCGCTCGCCGCGCTGACGGCTGTCCTCGGCGACCTCGCCGAAACGCATGCCCACCGTCTCGACCCGCTGTTGCAGCTCGGAAAGCTCAACTCCCTGCCCCATTTCAAATTCCTCCCTCGACTCCTCACGCGAGACCGGGCCCCGCCCTCTTCTCGCACCACTCCCCAACATAGAAACATTCAACAGGCTGGGACGTTCCACGGCTTCCCCAGATTGCGTATAGGGGGCCTACGGGAACCGGCGAGCGGGCAGGTTTTGCGCCATGTCCGCTTCGCTCATTCACGACGCCAGCCCGCTCCCCCTCCCAGTGCTGCGCACTGGGAGGGGGAGCGGGCTGGGGCCGCTATAAAGAACCCTTCAAGAGGCGTTGGTCAAGCGGTGAGACGAAAGCGGCCGGAGATTTGCGGCATGACCTCGTGGGCCAGGCGCTCGATCGACTCCAGAGTCTCTTCGTGGCTGGCGCCGATGCACATGTTGAGGTTGATCTCGTCGACGCCGAGCTCGGCGTAGAGGCTGAACTTCTCGGCCAGCTCCTCGGGCGTGCCGATAAAGAGCGCCTCGGCCAGGTCCTCGTGGGTCGCCTCGATCTCGATCGGCACGATGCGCCCGCCGGCCACCTGGCCCGGAGACTTGAACACGTTGTCGAAGCGCCGGTAGTAGCCGTAGGCGTGCTCGATCATGGCCTTGGTGTGAGCCGCATCGCGGGTGACGAAGCCGACCCGCAGGAGCGACAGGCGCGGGCGCGGCTCGCGCCCGGAGGCCTCGGCCCCCTCGAGGAAGCTGTCGACCTGCGCGCGGGCAAGGTCGAGCGAGCCTTGCAGCGGCGTCGTCTGGACGTTCCAGCCCCGCTTGGCGCAGTGGTAGAGGGCGAGCGGCGCCATGGCGGCGATCCAGATGGGCGGATGGGGCCGCTGCACCGGCCGCGGCATGATGGTCATGGGCGCGAAGCTGTAGTGGTCTCCCTCCCAGGACACCTCCTCCTCGCTGAGGAGCGCGATCAGCACCTCCAGGGACTCGTCGAAGATCTCGCGGCTCTTGGCGAAATCCACGCCGTAACGCTCGAACTCGTAAGGGAAGGCACCGCGGCCGACGCCGATCTGGATGCGCCCGCCGGTCAAGACGTCGGCCAGGGCCGCTTCGCCGGCCATGCGCCGCATGTCGTTGAGCGGCAGCACCGCGACGGCCGTGGTGATGGGGATGCGCTCGGTGACGCTCGCGACCTTCACCGCCAGCATGAAGGGATTGGGGTTCATCAGGATGTTGATGAAGTGGTGCTCGGGCACCGTCAGGCCGCAATAGCCGAGCCGCTCGGCCGCCTCGGCCATCTCCAGCATCTCGCCGTAGACCTCAGCCGTCGAGGCCTTGCTCTCCGGGCAATAACAAGAGAGAAACAGGCTGAATTCCATTCCATCCTCCCGGGCGCCGGCACCTTCGAGTGTCAGCATGTCTCAGAGCGAAACATTTGGAAAACGAATTGTTCTGAACAGATAGTTCGTATTTTTTGAATATTCTCAGAGGATCAAGCGCCGGGAAAGGGGTGGGTCATGAGGTCCAGGTCCGCGAAGCGGTTGCCCAGTTTCTTCAGCACCGCCACCGCGTCTTCGAACCAGTCGGCCTTGGCCACGTGGCCCGCCATATAGGGCGAGCGGGCAAGGAAGGCCGGGCGGGTGAACTCCGGCGCCTGCGCCACCAGATGGAGCCGGCCGGCGTCCAAATGCCCGCGCACCGCCCGTAGCGGCAGATGGCCCGAGCCGCCCCGCGCCAGGATGTGCCGCAGGGCGAAGGCGCCGTCGCCGAAGCTGATGGGCGAGGTCTCGCTCGCCGGATAGGCCAGCGCATGAGCGCGCCGGAAGGCCTCGCCCCAATCGACGGTGATGTAGCCCGGGTCCCAGTCCCTCAGCGGCCGCTTTTCCCGCGACACCAGCACCAGGCGGTCGGAGAAGATCGGCTCGCTTCCGAACTCACCCTTCAGCGCGTCGCCGAAGGTGACGGCGCAATCGATCAGGCCGCTCGCCAGCCAGCGGTTCAGCGCCTCGCCGTCGCCGGCCCAGACCTGCAGGGCGATTTCCGGCCGCTCGTGGGCGAACCAGGCGAGCCAGTCGTCGACGCCGCCGTCCCAGAGGTCGACCTCGTAGCCGATGTTCAGCGTGCCCTCGAAGGGTTCCGGCAGGGCGATCTCCTGCTGCGCCTGGTGCCAGATCTGCACCAGCATCTCGGCATAGCGGCGGAACTTGAAGCCGGCGTTGGTCAGGCCGACGCCGGACTTGCTGCGCACCAGGAGGCGCCGGCCGAGCTCGTCCTCCAGGGTGTTGATGCGCATGGTCACCGTCGACTGGGTGACGTTCAGCCGTTCGGCCGCCCGGTTCAGGTTGCCGGCTTCGAGCACTTCCAGGAAAGTGCGCGCCAATTGGATGTTCATGAAGCCCCCGCTCAGTTCAAGAGACCTGAACTTAGCAGGGAGAGACTTCGGAGTCTTCGAACTTGGTGCTGTCAGTGCGTGACGGAAGGACTTTCAGGACTCCAGCTTGGTCACGAAGGCGGCGATGCGCTCGGCGACCAGGTCCGGCGCTTCCAGGAGCACGGCATGGCGCAGCTCCGGGAAGATCTCCAACTCGGCGCCGGGGATGCGCTCGGCCATGGCCTTGGCGATGCGCGGGCTGGAGCCGACGTCGTTCTCGCCGGTGAAGATCAGGGTCGGCGCCGTGATGCGGTGCAGCTCGCCGCCCAGCTCGCTTTCGGCATAGATGCGGAAGGCGTTGGCGAAGGAGTTCGCGTCGGTCTCCAAGACCCGCGCCTTGCGCCGGGCGATCACCTCCGGATGGGCCGCCTGGAATGCGGGCGTGAACCAGCGCTCTATGGCCCGATCGATGATGAAGGCGACCCCCTCGCGCTCGACCATGCGCGCCAGGCCGAGGATCGCCTCGCGCTCCTCGGGCGTGCGGCAGGCCGCGGTGCTGACCAGGATGGCGCTCTTGGTCCGCGCGGGATGCTTGAGCGCGAAGGCCTGGGCGATCACGCCGCCGAGGGAATGGCCGGCCAGATGGCACGCGGAGATGCCGCGGGCGTCCAGGAGCGCCGCCAAGTCGTCGACATAGGCGTCGAGCTGGTAGCGGCCCGGCACCACCTCGCTTTGCCCATGGCCGCGCAGGTCGTAGCTGAGGCACGCGAAGCGGTCGCACAACAGCGGCACCAGCCCGGCCCAGGACTCGGTCGAGGCGCCGATGCCGTGGATCATGGTGATCAGCGGCCCCTCGCCCTCCAGTTGGGCGTGGGTGCGGGGAGATGTCGCGGGCACAGTCATGGGCGCTGACTTAGTCCATTCCATGGGAGGCGGCAATCTAAACCCGGCGCACGGCATTGCCGCAACAATTTCGCATGACTCGGCGGCCGAAGCGTTGCTAGGCTCCGCCCCAATAACGTCTTGAGTCCGGAGGGTTTCGTCATGACGGCCGCGCCCTTTTCGATCGCTCCCCTGACCCCCGCCATCGGGGCCGAGATCTCCGGCCTCGATCTTTCCGAGCCTCTGGAAGCCGAGACCCTCGACGCGGTCTATCAGGCGCTGCTCGACCATTTGGTGATCTTCTTCCGCGGCCAGGACCTGCCGCCGGCGGCCCACCTGGCCTTCGCCGAGAGCTTCGGCGAGATCGACAAGCCGCATCCGATCTACCCCCACGCCGAGGGCCATCCGAACGTGGTGCTGCTGAAGCACGGGCCCGATCACAAGCCGGACACCGACGAATGGCACACCGACCTGACCTACTACGAGGCGCCGCCCTTCGCCTCGATCCTCTACGCCATGGAGGTGCCGGCGAGCGGCGGCGACACCCTCTGGGCTAACATGTATGCCGCCTACGACGCGCTGCCGCCGGAAATCAAGAGCCACATCGACGGCCTGGAGGCGATCCACGACATGGGTGACTTCCGCAACGACTTCCTGGCGGCCGGCGGGCTCGAAGGCCTCAACCAGGCGATGGCGCGCCAGGGCTCGGCGGTGCATCGCGTGGCGCCGCACCACCCCGTGACCGGCCGGCGCCATCTTTTCGTCAACCCGCCCTTCACGCGCCTCATCACCACCATGAACCTGCGCGAGAGCGACCGGCTGCTGCGCTATCTCTTCGACCACATCGCCCAGCCGGAATTCCAGATGCGCTTCCGTTGGCGCCCGGGCTCGCTCGCCATGTGGGACAACCGGGTGACCCAGCACTATGCGGTCGACGACTACCGACCCCAGATGCGCACCATGCACCGGGTGACGGTGGTGAACGACCGCCGCGCCCGCGAGGGCTGGCGCCCGGCAACGCGGCTGGTCGGGTGAGCCACGCGCTTCGGCGCGAAGCGGACGCACCTTGCACAGTGTGAGGGTAATGCGCGACTGCCGCGCCGCAAGTTGACCGACCGGTGGGACCGGTCTCTCACCGGCCGGTCATTAAGTCCATCTTGAAGGCTTCAGCCTTCCAGCCACCAGCGCTTGATGAAGTGACCGCCGTCCATTTCCCAGCCGCCGCCATACTGGCCGGTGGTGCCGACCTCGGTCGAAAGCGCGGCCACGTCTCTGCCATAGGCCGGCACGAGGGTCGAGCCCTCTTGGCTGATCAACATCTGGACCTCGCGGTACATCTCGGCCCGTTTCTTATGATCAAGCTCGCCCCGCGCGGCGACCACGAGTTCATCGACCCGCGGGCTGCCCCAACGCGTATCGTTCCAGGCCGCATCCGTCGTGTAGTTGATCGAGAGGATCATGTCCTCGACCGGGCGCGCGCCCCAATAGCAGGCGACCCACGGCTTGTTGTTCCAAATATTGGACCAATAACCATCGTTCGGTTCGCGCACCACGTTCAGATCGATGCCGATCGGCCTCAAGGTCTCTTTCATGAGGACCGCAAAGTCGATCGCACCGGGATAAGCCGTATCGGAAGCACTGTAGTCCACCTTGATTCCCTCGAAGCCCGACTTCTTTAGATGGTGCTTGGCCTTGTCGGGATCGTACGTGTTCTGAGGAATATCGGCGGCGTGATAGGTGAAGCCGGGGCCAATGGGGTGATCGTTGCCGGGCGTACCGTAGCCGAAGACAATCTTGTCGATGAACTCCTGGCGATCGATGCCGTACTTTATGGCGAGTCGGAAGTCGTTGCTGCTGAAAGGTTCCTGGTCGGCCATCATCGGTGCCGTATAGAAAAAGTTGCTGGCAACATCGACGATCTCGACGTTCGGTCGGCGGGCCAGGAGTTTGATGGTCTTCAGGTCCGGCTTGTTGATGGCGTGGACGTCGCCGGTGACCAACGAGCTCTGACGGGCGATGGGATCGGATATCCCGAGGATCTCGGCCGAATCGACGAAGCCGAACTGATCCGCCTGCCAGGAGTTGGCGTGTCGGTCCATGGCCACGCGAACGCCCGGCTCGAAATCAGTTACCTTGTAGATACCCGTCCCGATCCCGTTGGTCAGATCGGGCTTGCCGTCGGGCGAAGGCACCACGTTCATGTGGTAGTCGGTCATCAGGAAGGGGAAGTCGGCATTCGGCCCCGCCAGTTTGACGACGATCACATTGCCGTCGGCGGAAACGTCCTCGACCGCCTGGAACACGCCCTTGGCCCCGGAGCGGGTCTCCTCGCCCCGATGCACGTCGATCGAGGCTATGACATCCTCGGTGGTCAATGATTTGCCATTCGAGAATTCGACACCCTGGCGCAGCTTGAAGCGCCACTCCGAGGCGTCGTCACTGGATTCCCAACTCTCCGCCAGACCGGGTTGTGCAGAGTTGTCCTGGCCCACCTCGACCAAACTGTCGCGGGTCGCGCGGGCGATCGAAATCATGAATGTATCGGTCCAGGTCTGCTGGTCCATGTTGTCGGTCGTGCTGCCGCCGACCAAGGCCGCAATCAGATGCCCGCCCTTCTTCGGGCTCGCTTTGGCGGCTTTGCTCCACATCGTGGAGGCTGCGGCGACCGAGATGCCCAGCGCTGTCGCCCCCGCCAGAAATTCGCGACGCGACGTGCGCTTATCCGCAAGCATTGCGCCGACCGTTTGCTCTTCATTCATCGTTGCCTCCTGCCATGAGGGTCAGTCCTATTGCCATGCGGCACCCGCGGGTCCGTTCGGGCCCTGATTCTAACCGCTCGCGACTTGCAACTAGCGCCCTTGCCAGTCGTGCCAGCCGACTGCCAGGAGTTAGAAGGCCCCAACTGGCTTAGGTCGCCGCGAGGCGGGTCGGCCATCGATGCGCCGCTTGAGTGGGATCGGCCTCTTCCGGGCCGCTGGTTCATAAAGACCCGCGCTTTGAACTCAGCATCGCGTCCGGCGGACTTCAGATCAATTTCAAAATACTGTTGGTTGTTTCAATTCAATTTAACTAAAGCGTCGAGCTCCCTTGGGGCGTACTGAATCAGGACCTTGCAGAAGGCCCGGGCAACGGGTGAAAGCGTCGTCCCGGCTCGGCTGATCACGCCGACGTTGCGCCGGATGCCCGACACGGCAAGTGGTAGAAAGCGGATCTGGTTGTCGTCGCGCGGTACCGAGAGTCTCGGCAGGAGGGTCACGCCGAAGCCGCGTCGCACCAGGGCCAAGATCGAGGTGACGTTGCGTACCATGAGTCTCGAATGCTGTTCCAGGGCGCGATAGGCGGGATCCGGGACGGAACGACTGAGCCCGTTGGAGATCAGGGTCAAATCACCGAGGTCATTCCATTGCACCGGCCGTTCGAACCTCGTCAGCGGGCAGTCGGCGGCACATACAACGCCGAAGTCATCGGCGAAGAACTGTTGGTAATCAAGCGCTCCATCCGCCCCGCTGAGGCTGGCAATTCCAAGTTCCACCTCGCCGCCCTCGACCGCGCGTCGAACGCTCAGCGAATCCATGTCCCAGACTTCGAGCTGAACCTCCGGACGGGCAGAGACGAAATCGCCAATGACATCGGGGAGGATACGCATCGCGACGGACGGAACACACGCGAGTTCCAAACGACCGATCTGATTGCCGGCAAAGGCCCGCATCTTCGCGACCGCACGCTCGAAGCGCACGAGCTCCTCTTGGGCGGTATCGAGGACATAGCGCCCGAGCGGCGTCAGTGCGTTCTTCCGGTCGGCCTCGAACAATCGACCACCGAGCTCCTCTTCGAGCTGCTTCAAGGCCATGGAGACCGCCGAGGGCGTTCGGCCCAGACGCTCGGCGGCATCTTTGATATTGCCGCATTGAGAGACGATCGCGAAGGTGCGGAGTTGGGCCACCTTGATCGGCATGGCAGGGCACTCCAGTTCAAAAAAATTGAAACATATCACATATTTTTCCATTTGATTGAATTGATCCAACCGCCCAGCATTTGTGAAGAACGGGAACGTGGAGACGAGCATGACCGAAGCCCTGCGGAACTTCATCGGCGGCCAGTGGCATGCGGGCGCCTCGGAGATCGAGAACCGCAATCCCTCGGACCTGTCGGACCTGATCGGACGCTATGCCCAAGCCGACCGGGACCAGGCCGAAACGGCCATCGCGGCGGCGCGCCAAGCGGCGGAGGCCTGGGCGGTGTCCGGCTTGGAGACCCGCTACAAGGCCTTGATGGCGATCGGCGAGGAGTTGATCGCCCGTTCCGCCGAGCTGGGCGAACAGCTTTCCCGCGAGGAGGGTAAGCCGCGCGCCGAGGGGATCGGCGAGGTCATCCGCTCCGGCCAGTTCTTCACCTATTACGCTGCCGAGGCGTTGCGCCAGATCGGCGATAGCGCCGATTCTGTGCGACCCGGCATCGAGATCGACGTGCGCCGCGAGCCTATGGGGGTGGTGGCCGTCATCTCGCCTTGGAACTTCCCCATGGCGACGGCGGCCTGGAAGATCGCGCCGGCGCTCGCCTTCGGCAACGCAGTCATCTGGAAACCCGCCAACGTGACGCCGGCGAGCGCCTGGGCGCTCGCCGAGGTGATCAGCCGCCAGGACGGCCTGCCTGCCGGCGCCTTCAATCTGGTGATGGGCTCGGGCGGGGCGGTCGGTCAGAGTCTCATCGAAAGCCCGGACATCGATGCCGTCACTTTCACCGGCTCGCTCGAGGTGGGCCGGCGCATCGCCCAGGCCTGCGCGCAAAACCTCACCAAGGTCCAGCTCGAAATGGGCTCCAAGAACGCGCTGGTGGTGACGGACGACGCCGACCTCGACGTGGCCGTCGCAGCGGCACTCAATGGCGCTTTCGGCGGCAGCGGCCAGAAATGCACCGCCTCGAGCCGCCTGATCGCCCACCGCGCCGTCCGCGACGTCTTTGTCGAGAAGCTGACTGCGGGGATGCAGGCGCTCAAGGTGGGGCACGCGCTCGCCGAAGACACCCAGATGGGACCGGTGGTCGACGCCGGTCAGCTCGACGGCAACCTTGCCTATCTCGATCTGGCCCGCAGCGAGGGGGCGACCCATGTTTGGGGCGGCGAGCGCTTGACCCGCGACACGGAGGGCTACTACATGTCCCCGGCTCTCTTTGTCGACACGGGGAACGACATGCGGGTCAACCGGGAAGAGATGTTCGCGCCGATCGCCTGCGTCATCGAGGCGGGCGACTACGACGAGGCGCTGGCGATCGCCAACGACACCGAATTCGGCCTGACCGCCGGCATCGTCACTAAATCCCTCGCCCGCGCCACCCACTTCCGGCGCAACGTGAAAACCGGCTGCGTGATGGTCAACCTGCCGACCGCGGGCACCGACTATCACGTGCCCTTCGGCGGCCGGGGCAACTCGAGCTTGGGCAGCCGCGAGCAGGGCCGCTATGCCGTCGAGTTCTACACCCAGGTGAAGACCGCCTACATCGCCGCCGGCGCGCCATGACCGATAGCAGCCGCGAACCACCCTTCATCGTCGACGGCCTGCAATACTGCAACTGGTCGCCGGAGATCTTCGAGGAGATGGCCGCGGGCGGCGTTTCTTGCGCCCACGTGACCATCTGCTACTGGGAAAACCTGCGCGAGACCATCGCCAACGTCAGCGCCTGGCACAAACGCTTCGAGCGCCACGGCGACCGTCTCCTGCACGTGCGCACGGGCGACGACCTGCGCCGCGCCCAAGCGGAGGGCAAGACCGGCATCGTTTTCGGGGCGCAGAACTGTTCGCCCATCGAGGACGACGTCGGGCTGGTTCAGGTCGTGCACGACCTGGGCCTGCGATTCATGCAGCTCAGCTACAACAATCAGAGCCTGCTGGCGACCGGATGCTACGAGGCCGAGGACCCTGGCCTTACCCGCATGGGCCGACAGGTGGTAAAGGAGATGAACCGGGTCGGCCTGGTGGTCGACATGTCCCATTCGGCCGAGCGCTCGACCCTCGAGGCCATCGACTGCTCCGAGCGGCCGATCGCCATTACCCACGCCAATCCGGCCTTTTGGCATCCGGCCCTGCGTAACAAGTCGGACGATGTGCTGAAGGCCCTGGCAGAGAGCGGCGGCCTGCTGGGGCTCAGCCTTTACCCCCACCACCTGAAGGGCAAGGGCGACTGCACGCTCGAGAGCTTCTGCACAATGGCGGCGCGCACCGCCGAGCTGATGGGAGTGGATCACATCGGCCTCGGTTCGGACTTGTGCCAAAATCAGCCGGACGCCGTGGTCGCCTGGATGCGCAACGGCCGCTGGACCAAGGACCTGGACTACGGCGAAGGCAGCGCCCAGGCGGCCGGTTTCCCCAAACAGCCCGACTGGTTTGCCTGCAACCGAGACTTCACCAACATCGCCGAGGGCCTGACGGCCGCCGGTTTTTCGGCCGAAGAAGCGGCCAAGATCATGGGCGGCAACTGGCTCGCCTTCTTCGAGCGGTCCTTCGGGCCGGCGGCAGCCTGACGTGACGGCTGTCGCAAGATCGAACCATGAAGACGCGGCGCTCGAGCTCCGGCCGCCCGATACCGTCATGCGTCTCACCCGCATGGGGTCGTTCCATCAGACCCGCATCAGCTTCATGCGCAGCCTGCTGCGCCGCATCGCCGCCGAGGACTGGCGGCTGACGCGCCCGCGCTTCGACCTCGACGGCGACGGCTACGGCACCGCGGTCTACCGGGTCGACCTGCCCGCCGGCTGCTGCAGCCTGGTCGCCTTCTCCGACGAGCTCAGCCCCGAGGAACGCACCGACCGGGTGATCGCCGAGAAATGGGACGCCACCTTCGCCCTGGTCGACGGCGAACCGAACGACGAGGACATCGCGCGCCTGCGCGCCACCGTGCCGAAGCAGGAGGCCGGGCACGTGAGCGCCCGGGAATTGGTGCTCAGCCGCGCCAACAAGAGCGTTCGCCTGTTCGACCATGTGGTCGATTGCCTGGCCCACGGCTGGCAACCGGCGATGGACGATATCGTGCGGGTCGGCTATCTCATGCGCACCACGGCGGTCTACGGCAACGGCAAATTCGGTCTCTCGGACCTGGAGAACACCTTCGCCGGCGGCCTGTTCAGCCGGCCCTTCGAGGCCGAGTTGTTCACGGTCTATCTCATTCGCGAGTTCACCCTCGACCTGGTCGAGCACATCGCGGCCGCCCGCAAACCGGACCGGGCGGTGCGCCTTGCGCCGGACCGGCGCCGCGCCTTGGGCATCGGCAATTCAACGGGCCTCGGCATGGCGCCGTTCCTCACCTTCCATCCGGCGCTCATCCACCGCTGGATGTCGGCGCGCGAGACCGCCATCGCCCGGGTCCTGGCGCTGGCCGAGGCGGCGCCCGAAAAGCGTTCGGCGTTCCTGGCGCTGCTCGCCCGGGCGATCGACCACGTGCGCGAATGGTCCACCCAGGACGCCCGCCAGGCGGCCCGCACGGCGAAGCTGCAGGACGAACTGCGGGGCCTCCATGCGGACCTGACCGACGGCGCGGCGGACCTCCTGACCGGGCCTCGCCCCTGGCGGCGGCTCTTGGACAAGGTCGAGGCGGAAGGGTCTCTGGAACTGCAGGAACTGGCCTTGAGCCTCATGATGGAGCCCTATGGCGAGCTGGTGGACGACCTGGCCGACCGAATGACCGACCC
>JAUVQB010000164.1 GCA_030598385.1 Alphaproteobacteria bacterium
ACGACCCGACGGCACAGGCGCTCATGGATTTGGAGGCGATGGGGCTCTTGGCCCGTGGTCAGCAACATCACGCCAAAGGCGACTATCATGCCGCCGTGCAGGTCTATGCGAAGGTCGTCCGGCTCGATCCGAAGAATGCGCGGGCTTGGTTCAATCGCGGCCTGATCTACCAGGATATGGGCGTGCCGGATTTGGCGATCGCGGCCTACGACAAGTCGCTCGAGCTCAGCGACGACCAGGTGATGGCCTATCACTCTCGCGGCAATGCCCACTTCGATACGGGCAACCACTGGCGGGCCTTCGCGGATCACGCCGACGGCCTCGGCGTGCGTTATCTCGGCGAGCAATATCTTGTTGTCACCGGGCGCATCGGCGAGGTGTGGACGCAAGTCGAGCCTCAGCTCGCAGCCGTGGTCCAGTGGGCGGAAGGCGCATGGGACCAAGCCAAGGCGACACTTGAGGAGAAATTTCAGGCCTCGGACGAGAAGAGCGCGGAAGAACCCACCTGAGCGAAAGCACCCGGGCCGAGGGGTGGGGACGCGACGTGAGGTGGCTCGTCAAGAAGATCTATCCGAAGGACGCCTTCGCCGACCGGCGGGGGGCCGTGCTCGCCGACTCGGTCCTTCTGGCCTCCGCGATCGTCGCTTTGTTCGTGTTGGCCGTGTCCCTCGTCTGAGCGAGGAACGCCAGGTAAAACTTATGCCCAGCGCGGGTTCCCCGGACTCATCACCTCGCGCGGCAACTTGACGGGAAACCGCTCCCTCAAGCCCTGATCGAGCGCGTCGCTGATGTGCCGGGGGTAATGGTTGGACAGTATCTCGCCGGTCCTCTTGCGGGCCCGGTCGAGGATGTCGACGCGACCGGCCTCGGTCCATTCCTTGGGGCTCATGCGATCGCCGATCTCCGGATAGACGTACTCGGCCTCCATCAGCTCCAGGGTCTGGTCGTGGCCGAGGAAATGGCCCGGCCCCTCCATGCAGACATTGCGGATCGCCTCGATCGAGAGGCTGTCCTCGGTCACCTCGATGCCGCGGACCGTACGCAGGCATCCGCCCAGCGTGTCGTTGTCGATGACATAGCTTTCCAGGCAGCAGCCCAGCAGGCTGGCGTGCATGCCGGCGGACTCGTAGATCATGTTGGCGCCCGCGGTGCCGGCCAAGACGTTGGTGTAGCCCTTCTCGTAGCCCGCCTGAACGTCCGGCAGCTTGGAATCGCTCATGCCCGCCGGCACGCCGCCGGTCAGGTCGTAAAAATGCGCCATCTGGGCGCAGGCCGCGCTCAAAAGGGCCTGCTCGCCGCTGCCGCCGCTCATGGCGCCGGTGCGCAGGTCCGAGACGAACGGCCAGGGCCCGAAGATCGCCGGATGGCCCGGCACCATCAGATTGACGTAGACCAGCGCGCCCAGCACCTCGGCCACCTCCTGAACCACCGCGCCGGCGAGCGCCGCGGGACTGGTAGCGCCTGCCTGACCGGCCGCCAGAAGCAGGATCGGCATGCCGCCGCGCACCCCGGCTTCGAGGCAAGAGCAGGCGTCCTGGGCGAACTTCAGCGGCGGCACGACGAAGCAGTTGGACATGCTGACGAAGGGCCGCGCGCGCCACTTGTCTTCGCCGCCGGCAACCTCATGGAGCATCGCCAGGGAGTCATCGACGTGTTCCGGCAGCACGAAGCTGGTCCCCACGTGCTTGGTGGTCCCCGAGATACAGGCGTAGCAAGTGTTGAAATCGAGGTCGCGAGGGTCCTCCATGTCGCGGGCCACCATGGAGCGCTGATAGAAATGGATATTGTCCATGCGGTCGACCAGCCGGGCGGCGTCGTAAAGGTCGGCGAGCTTGGACTCGCGATATGTCCGGGTCTCCAGATCGACGATGTGGACGGCGGCGCCGGCGGTGCCGAAGTAGACCTTCTTGCCCCAGGGCTCCAGATCGTGCTTCGGGTCCTGGCCGGGCAGCACGAAGTGGCGCGCCGCCATGGCCAAGGCGTCCTCGACCATGGCCCGCGGGATCAAGATCCGGCCCTCGTCGGTCAAGGTGGCGCCCGCATCGGTGAACAGCTCGATGCAGGAGGGAATGGCATCGGAGAAGCCGATCTGTTCCAGAATATCGAGGGCGGCCCGGTGGATGCGCTCCACCTCGGCGTCGCTGAGCGGCTTGTAGTCGCCGCCTTCCATGCCGGGCTTGACCGCGCGCTTCTCCGCGGGAATGGGTGCTGCGCGCAGTTCGCGCCGCGCATCGCGGCCACCGCGCCGCCTGTGGGCGGCTTCCGATTCATTCATGCGCTCGACTCCTTTGTCGCCGAGCCCGGCACAGCGGCTCGTCAGATCAAGGGTAAAGCTGAAAACTTCGTCCTTCGCAAGCGCCTTTTGCAGCGCTAAGAAGGAGTCGCTCATTCGTGCCGACCAGAGGAGGTCCCCATGGCCGACGGCCTTGTCGACAAACGCGTCTTGATCACCGCGGGCGGCGCCGGTATCGGCCGCGCCATAGCGATCGCCTTCCGTGCGGCGGGGTCGCGGGTGCATATCTGTGATGTCGATCCCGAGGCCCTGACCGACACCAAGGAACAGTGGCCGGAACTGGGCACGACGCTCGCCGACGTGGCCGACCCGGGTCAGGTCGACCGCCTGTTCGACGAGGCCTTGGGCAGCCTGGGCGGCCTCGACGTCCTGGTCAACAACGCCGGGATCGCGGGTCCCACCGCCGCGGTCGAGGACTGCGATTTCGTGGAGTGGCGCCGGACCATATCGGTAAACCTGGATGCGACCTTCCTGTGTTCCCGCCGGGCGATCCCGGCGCTGAAGGCAGCGGGCGGCGGCGGCATCGTCAACATGTCCTCTTCCGCCGGCCTGTTCGGCTATGCCCTGCGCAGCCCTTACGTCGCCGCCAAGTGGGCCATCATCGGCTTCACCAAGACGCTGGCCATGGAGCTTGGGCCCCACGGCATCCGCGCCAACGCCGTCTGTCCCGGCCCGGTGGCCGGCCCGCGCATGAACCGGGTCATCGCCGCCCAGGCCGAGGCGCGCGGCGTGCCCGAGCAGGAGATCCGCAACACCTACACCCGCCACGTCTCCCTGCGCAGCTTCATCGAGCCGGAAGATATCGCCAACGGGGTCATCTTCCTCTGCTCGCCGGCCGGCGCCATGGTCTCCGGGCAGGCGTTTCCCATAGACGGCCACACGGAAAGCCTGTCGGACTGATCCGGCCATCAGGCAAACCCACCAGGGCCCTCAGCCGGCCCGGTCGACGAGATGGATGAAGGAGCCCATGACGTTTGCCCGGCGTCCGCCCGCCGCGCCCAGGTCGCGGCCTCTCGCATCCCGGCAGGCGAACAAGGCCGGCCCGCCTTCATCCCCAATCAGGCGGACGAAGTGGAACTCATGGCCGCGAAAGCCCGCGCCGGATCGGCCCAGCGGCCCGTCGGCCGATAGGCGCGCCGTACGATAGCCGAGGGTCATGCGCGGCGATTCGAAGCTGGTCTCCAGCGGCAAGAGATCGAGCATGGGGTGGCGTTCACCCTGGGCGTCTTCCAGGCCCCGTCCCAGCACCATGTAGCCGCCGCACTCGCCATAGACCAACGCGCCGTCCGCCGCCAGACGGCACAGGCCGTCCCTGAACCGGGCGGCCGCCGCCAGGCGCCCGGCGTGCAACTCCGGATAGCCGCCCGGCAGGAAGACCGCATCGGCGCTCGCGTCCGGGGCCTCGTCGGCGAGGGGCGAGAACGGCAGGACCTCCGCGCCGGCCGTCCGCCAGCCCTCCAGCAGATGGGGATAGGCGAAGGCGAAGGCGGTGTCGCGCGCCACGGCAATGCGCTGGCCCAAGGGCGGCAGGGCGGTGAGTACCGCCGCCTCGCGCTCGCCAGGGAAATCCGCAGACCGGGCCAAGGCGAGCAAAGCATCGACATCCACGGCATCACCGATCCACACGGCAGCGCGGTCCAGCAGGTCCTCCAGATCGCCGTGTTCGCCCGCTTGCACCAGGCCCAGGTGGCGGTCCGGCAGGACCAGCTCGGCGCGCCGCGGCAGGACGCCCAGAACCGGGATGCCCAGCGGCGCGCAGGCCTGACGCAGGATCTCGCCGTGGCCGGCGCCGCCGGCTCGATTGAAGAGGACGCCCGCCACCCGCACGCCGTCGCGGAAACCGGCGTAGCCCTGCACCAGCGCGGCGGCGGAGGCGCCCATACCCTCGGCGTCGACCACCAGCACCACCGGCCAGCCAGTCGCGGCAGCCAGGCAAGCGGTCGAGCCGTCCGGTTCATCTCCCTCGGTGGGCGCACCGTCGAACAGACCCATGACCCCTTCCGCCAGGACGAGCTCCGCCCCCTCGCCCGCCCGGCCGACGATCGCCCGCAGGGTCTGCGGGCGCATGGCCCAGGTGTCCAGGTTGAAGCAGGGCCGCCCGCCCGCCGCCCGATGGAACGCGCCGTCGATATAGTCGGGGCCGACCTTGGCCGAGCCGACCGCCAGGCCGGCCCGCCGCAGGTAGCGCAGCAGCGCCAGGGTGACGAGAGTCTTGCCGCTGCCCGAGGCCGGGGCGGCGATGATCAGTCCGCGAGTCATAGCGT
>JAUVQB010000309.1 GCA_030598385.1 Alphaproteobacteria bacterium
AACTCGGCTTCGAGCGCCGCCACCAGCGCTTGGTCGCGCTCGCCGAGAGAGACGAAGCAGACGCCGGCCTCGGTCGCCGCCACCAGCAAGCGCCCGAGGGGCGAGTCGACCACGGCGTAGACGATGCGCGCGCCCTTGCCGCCGCGGGCGTAGGTGGCGGGCGTCATGCCGAGCTGCTGGCCGGCGACCTCGTAGATCCGGCTGGAGGAGCCGTAGCCCGCCCCGTAGGTCGCCCCGGCGATCGAATCGCCAGCGCGCAACTGGCGGCGGAACTGGCCGCTGCGGAGGGCGTCGGCGTAGTCCCGCGGCGAGACGCCCATGACCTTGCGAAACAGGCGCTGGAGGTGCCAGGGGCTGACGCCCAGCTCATCGCCCAGCTCGCCCAGGGTGACCCGCTCGCCGGCCCGCTCGTCGATCAGGGCGCAGGCCCGCTCGACCAGGGCGACCTGGCGGTCTCCGGGGGACTTGGCGGGGGACTTGGCAGGGGACTTGGCGGGGGACTTGGCGGGAGATTTCGTGGCGGCGGCCGCGGTGGGCTTGGCGTTGGAGGTACTGTCTTCGCGGTGGGTCATCTGGGCGTCCATGTCACGGGTCCTCTTCGGCTCGGTTCTGCACAGGATATAGCCATGAGCCTGGAGCCCTTCTATCCGAAGCTTGCGCGGGCTATTTTGAGCGGCCGCGATCTCAGGTAACAGGTTACGCGATGAAGATCCTGCAAGTCACCGATACCCATCTGGTCGAGGACGGCGGGACGATCTACGGCATCGACCCGGCGGCGCGCCTCGAATCTTGCGTCGCCCATATCAACGCCCATCACGCCGACGCCCGGTTCTGCGTCCTCAGCGGCGACCTCACCAACGAAGGCACGCCCGGCGCCTACCGGGCTCTCAAGGCGATCCTCGACGGGCTTTCGGTCCCTTACCACGTCATGATCGGCAACCACGACAACCGCGCCGCCCTGCTCGCGGCCTTTCCCGAGACCCCGCGGGACGAGGGCGGTTTCGTCCAATACGCCCTGGAGACCCCGGCGGGGCGCCTGCTGGTCCTGGACACGGTCGAGCCGGGCACCCACGGCGGCAGCTACTGCCCGCGGCGCGCCGCCTGGCTCGGCGACCGGCTCGCCGAAGCGGGCGACGGTCCGGTCTATATCTTCATGCACCATCCGCCCTTCCCCATCGGCCTGCCCGCGATGGACCGCATGGGGCTCGACGATCCGGAACCGTTCGTTACGGCCGTCGCGGGCCGCGCCACCGCTGCCAATATCCGCCACATCTTCTTCGGCCACGTCCACCGGGCGGTCAGCGGGTCCTGGCGGGGCATCGCCTTTTCCGCCCTGCCCAGCACGGTGCACCAAGTAGCGCTCGATTTCGAAACCGTTTCGCCGGTGCCCAAGACCCGAGAGCCGCCAGCCTACGGCGTAATCCTGATCGAGCCGGACCGGACCCTGGTCCACGTCAACGCCTACCTGGACAACTCGCGGATCGAGGGTGCCCAATCGCCAGAGCCACCCAGCCAGCCTACTCAGTAACGATCTTCACCCTCTCGCCGGCGCGCAAGGGCTCGCCCTGCCTGAGCCCGTTCAGCACCTGGAACTGGCCGAGGGATTCGGCCCCGAGCGGCATGCGCCGGGCGATTTCTCCGGGCGTGTCGCCGCTCTTCACCCGGTAGATGTCGAGCCGGTAGGGCTGCAGGTCGTCGGCATCCTGGCCGCTCAGGCGGCGAAAGCTGTATGTGGTGCGGCGTTGGGGGGCGCTCAGCGACTCGCTCAGGTTCGACGGCGTGACGAAGAGGAAGCGGTAGATGGCGCTGTCCAGACGAATCGCCACCAGGCGGAAATCCGCCTGGCCCTGGCGCGTATCGAGGCGTGCCCAGGCGGTGGCGGCTTCCAGCCCGTTGACGTCGAGCGCCTGCAGGTCATTCAGGGACACGCCGCGGCCCCAGTCCTCGGCGAGATAGCGGGTCATCCGCGCCGTGCTCCGCGTCCCGGCCGCGTCGAAGAGGATGGCCGCACCGTTCGAATTCTGGGCGACCACCCGCTCGGGCGTGTTGGCCAGTTCGAAATCCTCCGGCACCTCGAAGGCGAAGCCGAGCTCCGGGTGCAGGAAGCGCCGGCCGCGCACGAAGCCCTGGGCGGGGCTGTCGCCGAAGACCATGCCGTCGATCTTGTCGAGATAGATGTCGCGGTCGACGATGGGGTTGGCGACATTGCGCCCGCCGGCCTGCTGGATCGCCCGCTCGACCCGGTCGGCGGTGCGCGGGTGGGTCTGGGTGATGTCGAAGGCGTCGGCCGCCTCGGGCCGGCCGGCCAACTCGGCCTCGTAGCGGCTGTGGCCCAGGAGCCGGCGCAGGAAGGTCGCCATGGCGTTGGGGTCGTGGCCGGTGCGCGCCAGATAGCGCACGCCAAGGGTATCGGCTTCGAACTCCTGATCGCGGGAATAGCTGAGCACCGCGAGCTGGGCCACGCTGGAGGTAGCCTCGGCGGCCACCTCACTGCCGAGCAAGATCCCGACGCCCAGCGCCGCCGCCGAGCCCAGCACCGATTGGCCATAGCGCTCGGCCGAATGGCGCGCCGTGACGTGGCCGATCTCGTGCGCCAGCACGCCGGCCAGTTCCGCCTCGTTGTCGGCCAGCGCCAGGAGGCCGCGGGTCACATAGACATAGCCGCCGGGCAGGGCGAAGGCGTTGACGATGGGTGCATCGAGGATCGTGAAGTGCCAGTCCAGGTTCGGCAGCTCGGAGGTCTGGGCCAGCAACCGGCCGAGGCTGTCGACATAGGCCCTGAGTTCCGGGTCGTCGTACTCGCCGCCGAATTCGCCGACGATTTCCGGATGCTGTTCGCGGCCCAGCTTGACCTCGTCTTCCGGCGACAGGCCGCCGGTGAAGATGTTCCGCCCGGTCGCCGGCGACTGGGCGCAGCCCGCGAGCGCCAGAGCGGCCGCCAAGCCGCAAGCGGCAAGAAGCAGGCTCAGTTTTCGCGTCAACTGGCATTTGACCGGGCGCATCA
>JAUVQB010000056.1 GCA_030598385.1 Alphaproteobacteria bacterium
AGGGCCAGTGCTTGCGGCACACCACCACGGCGGTGGACGCCACGGCCATGAGCTATAAGATCGACGCCGGCGAGAGCGCCCACGCCGGCGACTACAGCTCCTGGTTTCTCTGGCCAGCCTTCTCGTTCCACGTCTATCCGGGCGGCTTGCTCAACACCTACCACTGGCGGCCGCTCGCCGTGGACCGCACGGAGGTGGTGCGCGGCTGGTACGCGCCCGACGGCGAGCGCGACGAGACGGTGCTGAAAATGGCCGAGCAGGACCGCGACACGACCCTGGCCGAGGACGTGCGGCTGGTCGAATCGGTCCAGCGCGGCTTGACGAGCCGCGGCTACCGGGCAGGGCCCCTCATCCTCGATCCCGAGTACGGCGTCGACAGCGAGCACTCGGTCCGGGCTTTGAAGGATTGGCTGCTCGAGGCCCTGGCCGACTAGAGAATCCGGCGGGGCCGGCCGCGCGGCTGCCTGTTGCGAGCATATGACGGTTGTGCGACAGCCGGATTCGCGGTAAATCGGCGGCCCGCCGACGATTCCTATTTGAACCGACAGCACGGGTACGGCCATGGCGCCTGCGCGCAACACCATGTTTGCCAAAAACCTGACTCTTTTCCGCCGAACCAAGGCGCTCGAGAGTCAGATCGACGACTTCCTCAATAAGCTGTCGCAGTCGGCGCTCGTCTTCCGGCGGGCGGTCGATATCTATCTCGCCGAAGGCGCCACCGCGGAGTTCGAGGAGAAGCTCAGCCAGGTGAACGAGCTCGAGAGCCAGGCCGACAAGCTGCGCCGCAGCGTGGAGACTCAGCTCTACGCCCAAACCCTGATTCCAGAATCCCGCGGCGACGTGTTGGGCCTGATCGAGAACCTGGACTCGGTCCTCAATCTCTGCGAAGGCGGGCTATGGGCCTTCTCCATCGAGAAACCCGACATACCGGCGGAATTCCACGCCGACTACCGGGCCCTGACCGAGCAGGTGGTCAATACGGTGGAATCCTTGGTGCTCGCCTCGCGCGCCTTCTTCCGCAATATCGAGGCGGTCCCCGATCACATGCACAAGGTCATGTTCTACGAGAAGGAGGCCGACAAGGTCAGCACCAAGCTGAAGAAGGCTATCTTCGCCACCGACTTGCCGCTCAGCCACAAGGCGCATCTGCGCAATTTCGTCGAGCACATCGACAATCCGGCGGACAAGTCCGAGGACGTGGCCGACCGCCTGGCGATCTACACCATCAAACGAACCGTCTAGCGCCTGAGTTCTATGGAACTTGCGGTTCTCTTCTTCCTGACCAGCGGCCTGTTTTTGGGCTGGTCGCTAGGCGCCAACGACGCGGCCAACGTATTTGGCACCGCGGTTGGCACCCAAATGATCCGCTTCTCGACGGCGGCGATCATTTGCAGCCTGTTCGTGATCCTGGGCGCCGTGATCAGCGGTGGCGGCGCGGCCCACACGCTGGGCCGCCTGGGCGCGGTGAATGCCCTGCCCGGCTCCTTCATGGCGGCCCTTTCGGCGGCCGTGTCGGTCTATCTGATGACCAAGCTGGGGCTGCCGGTCTCGACCACCCAGGCGATCGTCGGCGGGATCCTCGGTTGGAACCTGTTCAGCGAGACCCGGACCGACATCACCACTCTGACGACCATCCTCAGCACCTGGATCATCTGCCCGATCCTGGCGGCGGTCTTCGCCATCATCCTGTTCAAGCTGGTGGACAAGTTGCTCAAGGTCACGCGGCTGCACCTCTTGCGGACCGATGCCTATACGCGCCTGGGGCTGCTGCTGGCCGGCGCTTTCGGGGCCTACAGCCTGGGCGCCAACAATATCGCCAACGTCATGGGCGTGTTCATTCCTTCCTCCCCCTTCACCGACTTCAGCGTCGCCGGCCTGTTTTCCGTCAGCTCGACCCAGCAGCTGTTCCTGCTCGGCGCTTTGGCCATTGCCGTCGGCGTGGTGACCTATTCCAAGCGGGTCATGACGACGGTGGGCGGGCGGCTGCTGCCGCTTCCGCCAGTCGCCGCCTGGGTCGTAGTCGTGGCCCATTCGCTGGTGCTCTTCGTCTTTGCTTCGGAAGGCTTGGAAGCCCTGTTGCTGCGCGCCGGATTGCCGACCATCCCGTTGGTGCCGGTCTCCAGCTCGCAGGCCGTGGTCGGCGCGGTGATCGGTATCGGCATCTTGAAGAGCGGCCGCACGGTCCAGTGGAACGTGCTCGGCAGTATTGGGCTAGGCTGGCTGGCAACGCCTATCTTGGCGGGCATTCTCTGCTTCGTCGGCCTGTTCTTCGTGCAGAATGTCTTCAACCAGCAAGTCTACCGCCCGATTCCCTATACCGTGTCCGACGCGGTCATCGGGCATCTCGATCGGGCCGGCGTGCCGGTTGCGGGACTCCGGGAGCACACGAACCGGAGTTACGGCTCGGCGCGGGAATTCGCCACCGTGCTGGACGGGGTTTCGGACCTCACGGCAAAGGGCCGGGACAGGGTCATGATCGCGGCGGAGATCGACGAGATGTTGGTGGATATCTCCCGATTCGCCGAGCTAGACGGCACCTGGCTGACCCATGACCAACTGGAATCCGCCTACAGCCTTGCCAGCGAGTCCTATCGCCATCGCTGGCAATTGGCAGAGGCGCTGGCAGCGGCGAGCCCGGATTGGCGGATGCTCGAGGACAACAGGGCGAACAAGGCCCACAACAAGGACCTGGGCAAGAAGCTCGACTCGCTCTACCGGGCGTTCCGCAAGCTCCGCTAGCTTGGGAGGTTCTCCGGACCTCGCCCCTGCGCGTCACGCGGACGTGACGAGGCGGACGTTTTGTCGCCATCTTTCGGCCCCCATATGATGCCCAGAGGCGCACTTGCGAGGAGTCGGGAGGGATGGCCGAGAAGCTCACGCGCCGTGGCCTGGTGACGTCCGCTGTAGCCGCCGGAATGGCGGGATTCGCCCTGGCGGGGCGCGTGGGCGAAGCGCTGGCGGAGCTGGTGGCGACGCCGCGCCAGACCACCGGGCCGTTCTATCCCGTCGAGCTGCCGCTCGATTCCGACAACGATTTGGTGCGTGTCGCGGGCCGCCCGCAGCAGGCCGCCGGCAACGTCTTCCATCTCTTCGGCCGGGTGCTCGATCCCGACGGGCGTGCCCTTTCCGGGGCCGAGGTGCAGATCTGGCAGTGCGACGCCCGCGGCTACTACCACCACCCGCGCGACCGGGGCGGTCAGGCCGACCCCAACTTCCAAGGCTTCGGCACGGCCATGACGGATGCGGACGGCGCCTATCGCTTCCGCACCATCCGGCCGGTCGCTTATCCGGGCCGCACGCCGCACATCCACTTCGCGGTGCTGGGGTCGGAGTTCGATGCCCTGGTGACGCAAATGTACCTGCGCGGCGAGCCGGGCAACGAGCGCGACGGTCCGTTCCGCGGCATCAGCGACCCGGCTGAGCGCGAAAGCGTGCTGGTCGCCGCCGAGCCCGCACCGGAGGTCGAGGCCGGCGCGCTCGCCGGCACCTTCGATCTGGTGATCGGGAAAAGCCTGTTCAAAACATAGGCGTTACCAAGGAACGGAAGCACCAAAAGAGAAGGCCCGGGTTCGCACCCGGGCCTTCGATCTTGCGGTTTGCTTGTTTCCGCTTAGTCGCCGCGCATCATCCCCAGGATGTGCAGGATCCAAACGAACATGGTCACGAAAGCACCATAGAGTATGAACGCGCCAAAGATCGCCTTGCGGACCGTCACGTCCTGCCCGTCGCTCTCGTAATACATGCGCTTGATCGCCTGGGTGTAGTAGGCGGTCATACCCGAGAACAGCAGCACGATGCCGACGGACAGCAACAAGTCGAGCCCCGCACTCTGGATGAAGATCCAGTTCACCACCACAGCAATGATCAAGCCGATGGATGCCATGGCGCCAAAGGTGCCGAATGCACTAAGATTTTTCTTGGTGGTGTAGCCTAGTAGGCTCATCCCGGCGAAGGTGGCCGCGGTGATCATGAAAGCACGGGCGATCAGCATAGGATCGATCTGGCCATAGACCCAGATGGTCGGGCCAAGTACCAAGCCCCACAAACCGGCGTATGCCCAGAACACCACTTGAGCCGTTCCGACCGACTTGGACATCATCAGCTTCGGTGCCATCCAGCCCATGCCAAGTATGGCGATGAAGAACACCCAGAACATCGAGGCAATCGACATCACCAGGCTTTCGTTCGTCGCCACCATCATCGCGATCGCGCCGGTGAAGGCCACGCCGAGGGACATGTAATTGTAGACCCGCAGCATGTAGCTGCGCAGGCCGACGTCGATCTCGGCGCGCGCGGCCTCGGTGCGGGTCATGGTCGTGCGTTGAGGGTCAAAAGCCATGATTCAGTCTCTGTGCTCCGTGAAACTCGTGAATTGCCCCATGATATGGGCTTTTTTGCCGATGAATCAACTTGATTCATCGGCATTCAGCCTAAGAGGATTCCATTAAATTTCTGTAATATCAATCGTTTCTGAGATGTGGCGCCGCCTTCTGCGCGAGCGCGCGCCAGGTGCCCCAAAAGCCCAATAAGAGCGCCACCAAGACCCCGAGAGAGGCCGTCGCGGCGGCCGTGCCCGGCAGGAACGTGAAGCTGAGCTCCATGAGGTCGGTCATGACGTAATAGGCGGCGAGGCTGCCGATGGCCCCGGCGATGACCGCCGTGACCAGGCCGAGCAGGCCGTATTCCAGTATGAAGGTCCGGGCGAGCATGCGCCGGGTGGCGCCCAGGACCTTGAGCACGACGGCGTCGTAGACCCGCCGTTCGTGCCCGGCCGCCACGGCGCCGGCCAGCACCATCACCCCGGCGGCCAATCCGACGATCGCCGTCAGGCGCAGGGCGGTCGCCATGTGGCCGATCAACTGCGCCACGGTCTCCAGCGCATCGCGCACCCGGATCGCCGTGATATTGGCGAAACGTCGGGTCACCGCCTGCTCGATTGCGGCCTCCGCCGCAGGGTCCGCCTTGACCGTGGCGATCTGGGTCTGCGGCGCGGCTTCCAGGAAACCGGGCGAGAACACCAGGACGAAATTGATTCCCAAGGTCTCCCAGTCGATCACGCGCAAGTTGGCGATCTCGACCTCGGCGTCGCGGCCCAACACGTTGATGGTGAGCCGGTCGCCGGGGCCGATCTCGAGGGCCGCGCCCACGTCCGCGTCGAGGGAGACCAGCGGTGGCCCGTCGTAGTCCTCGGGCCACCACTCGCCGGCGACGAGCTCCGCGTTCGGCAGCGGCTGCCGGGTCCAGGTGAGGCCCCGGTCGCCGCGGAAGATCCAGGCCACGTGGGACGGGATCTCGAGCCGGTCGGGCGGCGTTCCGTTCACCGCCGTGATGCGCCCGCGCAGTATGGGCACCCGGCGCAATTCCTCGAGCCCCGAAATTGCCCGCACGGTGCGCTCGAAGTCCTCTGCCTGAGCCGGCTGGATGTCGAGGAAATAGAGCGCCGGGGCGTCGGCCGGCAGGCTTTCGCGCATCTGGCGGTTCAGGTTCCCCTCGACCAGGGCGATGGCCACCAGAACCGTCAGGCCGAGACCGAGCGAGAGGACCACCGACGGCGTTGGCGCCCCCGGCCGGTGCAGGTTGGCGAGCGCCAGGCGCAGGCCAGCCCGCTTCGGCCGGGGCAGCCGCCGCGCCACGGCCACGACCAGGGCGCCGGCGGCGCGGAACACGGCGAAGCTGCCGGCCACGCCGCACACGAACAGGAAAGCGATCCAGCGGTCGCTGGCGGTCCAGATGGCGATCGCGGCAAGCAGGCTCACCCCGATCACGACCGCGAGCCAGGCTCTCGGGCCTGCGCGGGCGGATTCCGGCGCGAGCAGGGCGCGGAACAGGCTGGCGGGCGAGACCCGTCCGGCCCGGGCCAAGGGCAGCCAGGCGAACGTCGCGGCCACCAACAGGCCGAACAGGCCGGCCAGCACCAAAGGCTGGGGGTAGAAGCCTGCCGCCGCCTGCCAGCCGAAACGGTCGCCCAACGCCCAGATCACCGTCGCCGCGGCGCCGGCGCCGAGCATGAGCCCGATGCCGATGCCGATGAGCGCGATCGCGGCGATCTGGATGAGATAGACCTGGAAGACCTGGCGCGCCGTGGCGCCGAGGCACTTGAGGGTGGCGATGGTCGCCAGCTTGCCGTCGAGATAGCTCTTGACCGCGTTCATCACCCCGAGGCCACCGACCAGCAAGGTGGTGAGGCCGACCAAGCTTAGATAAAGCGTGAGCCGGTCGACGAAGCGCCTGACGCCCGGCGCCGCCGCCCGGGTGTCGCGCACCCGCCAGCCGGCGTCGGGAAAGGCGGCCGCCAGGTCGCGGCGCAGCGCCTGGATATCGCTGCCCGGCAGCGTACGCAGGCGGTAATGGTAGGACACCAGGCTGCCCGGCTGTACCAGGTTGGTCTGAGCCAGGCTTGCCCGGGCGACCAGCACGCCCGGCCCGAAGGCGAAGCCATGGCTGATCTTGTCCGGTTCGTCGACTAGGATTGCGCGCACTTGATAGGTGAGGTCGCCAATCTCCAAGTAACCGCCGGGGGCGAGGCCGAGGCGGTCCAATAGCGCGGCCTCGGCAACGGCGCCCCAGACACCGTCGCGTTCGGCCAGCGCGTCTTGGATGGCGAGCGCCGGATCGAGGCCGACGCTGCCGTATAGGGGATAGGCCTCGTCGACGGCACGCAGTTCGACCAACCGGCGGTCGCCGGAAAGTGCCGCCGCACCGTCACCGGGCGGTACGGCGGCGTGTGTCATGGTGCGCATTTCGGTGATCTCGGATAGATCGCCGCGGGCCGCGAGCCATGCGTGCTGCTCGGGCTCGATCGCAAGATGATGCAGGTGAACCTCCAGGTCGCCGCCGAGGATCTGCTGGCCATCTTGGCGCAGGCCGGCGAGCATGGCCTCCGAGACCCATCCGACCGCCGTGATCGCCGCCACGCCCAAGGCGATGCAGGCGAGGAAGATGCGGAAGCCGTAAACCCCGGCCCGCAATTCGCGCCGGGCGAAGCGGGCCGCGGTGCGCCATCCCACTTGGTGATTGGATTGCGGGACCAAGGACCGGGCCCGCCGTCAGCCGTCGCCCTGGATGTAGCCGTCGACCAGCTCGATCCGCCGCCCGCAGCGCTCCGACAGCTCCGGGTTGTGGGTGATCAGGAGCAGCGTGGCGCCGTGGCGGTCGCGCAGGTCGAACAGCAAGTCCATGACGTGATCGCCGGTCTTGCCGTCCAAATTGCCGGTCGGTTCGTCGGCCAGCAGCAGGTCGGGTTCCGGCGCGAAGGCGCGCGCCAGCGCGACGCGCTGCTGCTCGCCGCCCGACAGCTGACCCGGATAGTGGGCGAGGCGATGGTCGAGGCCGACCAGGCCCAGGCAGTCGGCCGCCCGCTCGAAGGCGTCGCCGCGCCCGGCAAGCTCCAGCGGCACGGCCACGTTTTCCTGGGCGGTCATGGTTGGGACCAGGTGAAAGGCTTGAAACACGATGCCCACCGCGCGCCGGCGGAACAGGGCGAGCGCGTCCTCGTCGAGCGGCCCGAGGTCGATCCCGGCCACCTCGACCCGTCCGGCGCTCGGGCGTTCCAGGCCGGCGATCACCATCATCATCGAGGTCTTGCCCGACCCGGACGGGCCTACGACGCTGACCGTCTCGCCGCGCGCGATCGAGAGCGACAGGCGCCGCAGGAT
>JAUVQB010000234.1 GCA_030598385.1 Alphaproteobacteria bacterium
ACCCGTTGCCCAAGGGGTTGAAGAACTACGTGACGCGCAATGGACTGCGCCTGCTGCAAGACGAACTCAAATGCTTGCGCCGGGTCGAGCGCCCCAAGGTGGTCGAGGTGGTATCCTGGGCGGCGGGCAACGGCGACCGCTCGGAAAACGGCGACTACCTCTACGGCAAGAAGCGCCTGCGCGAGATCGACCACCGCATGCGCTTTCTCAAGAAGCGCATCGAGAGCGCCGAGGTCGTCGACCCGGCGCGCCAGAAAAACCGCGACCGGGTGTTCTTCGGTGCCACCGTCACCTATGTGGGCGCCGGCGGCGGTTCGGATGACGAGGAAAGCACCCTGCGCATCGTCGGCATCGACGAGGCCAGCGCCGCGCGCGGCGAGGTCAGTTGGGTCTCCCCCATCGCCCGCGCGTTGATGAAGGCCGAGGAAGGCGACGTGGTCGCGCTAAGAACCCCCAATGGCGCGAAGCGCATCGAGGTGGTGAAAATCGCGTATGAGGAGGGGTGAGCGACGGGTGTAATAGCTGCAAGGTCCGGCAGTAGCCCTGTAACACGATCATCGAGGACTCCCCTTGGATCGAAAGGGCCTCAAGATCGGCCAGCCGCTGCAATACGTGAACTTCCAGGACTGAGAGGCCGGGCTTCGGAAGAATAGCCGGCAGGCAACCCGCCATGATCGAGATCACCCCAACCATCGCCATCGACTCGCGCGAGATCGCCGAGAGCTTCATCCGCAGCCCCGGCCCCGGCGGCCAGAACGTCAACAAGGTCGCGACCGCGGTGCAGCTGCGCTTCGACCTGCGCGCTTCGCCCTCCCTGCCCGAGGCGGTCCGGGCCCGGGCCGAACGCCTGGCCGGCCGGCGCCTGACCAAGGACGGCGTGCTGGTCATCACCGCGGCCCGTTTCCGCAGCCAGGAGCGCAACCGCGAGGACGCTCTCGCGCGCCTCGTCGCGCTGTTACAGGAAGCGGCCCGGCGTCCGACCCCGCGCAAGCCGACCCGGCCGGGCGCGGGCGCCAAGCGCCGCCGCCTCGACGACAAGACCCGGCGCGGCGCCGTCAAGAAGCTGCGCCGAACCACGCCCGGCGAGGACTGACGGCACGGCCTTGTTCGGCGCGGCGCGGGACGGTGGCCGGTTGAACGGCGGCGGGAGACGGTTAGGATTACCACTCCCGGAGGCAGGCGCGGCAGGCGAGGCGGAACCATGGCCCCCAAGCTCGAAGACCGGCTCGATGCGGCCTATCAGGCCGGCGGCGACCGGGACCAGCTCGACCGGGTCTATGACGACTGGGCCCGCGACTACGACCAGGACCTCTGGGCCTCGGGCAACCCCTATATCGCCCTGATGGCCGGCCTGGCCGGGCGGCATATCGCGGACCGCAACGCCAGAATCCTCGACGGCGGGTGCGGCACCGGCAACATGGCGGAGCTCCTGCACCTGATCGGCTACGCCAACATCGTCGGCATCGACGCCTCGGACGGCATGCTCGCGGCCGCCCGAACCAAGGGCTGCTATGTGGAGGTGCACAAGATGCTGCTGGGCGCGAAGATCGATTTGCCGGCCGAGAGCTTCGACGCCATCACCGCCGCCGGCGTCCTCACCCACGGCCATGCGCCGCCGGAGTCCCTCGACGGCCTGCTCGAACTGGCGAAACCTGGCGCGCCGATCATCTTCTCGATCTCCAAGATCGCCGTCGAAGAGGGCGGCTTCGGCGAGAAAATGGCGGATCTCGAACGTTCGGGCGCCTGGTCGCTGGAAGACCAAAGCAAGCCCTTCCGCACCTACCCCTTCTCGGACCAGTACGAAAGCCTGCGCCATTGGATCAACGTCTACCGCAAGGCGGGATAGGCCCCCGCCGCCGCGTTAACCCTAGACGTTAACACCCTCGGCCGGCTGCTATGCTAAAGTATTGCAATAGCCGATTAAGTCGGACCAAGGCTGTTAGGTTTCGTGAACGGTCCGGCGCCCATATTCAAGGTCCGGGAGATAGGTGCGGTGCGATCGATTAGGCTTCTGATTGGATGCTTCGGGCTGGTTGCGGTGCTGGCCGCGGCGCCCATCGAATTTTCGAGCGACTCTCTTTCGGTCGGATTGAACGCCGCGGCCGCCAAGCCAGGAAATGGCAACGGCCATGGAAACGGCCGCGGCAGGGGCCATGGCGCCGGTGCCGGACAGTCCAACGGCGCCCAAGGCTTCGCCGACGGACAGCCGGGAGGCGGACACTCAAATGGCCAGGCCAACGGCCGGGCGCTCGGCCATGCCGACAAGGACGCCGTCAGCGGCGTCGGACACGCGCCGCCGGGCCACGCCAAGAAGGCGGCTTACGACGGCGTGAAAGGCAATCTCGGGGTCAAAGGCAGCTTCAACGCCATCCACTCCGCCGCCATAAACAAGGGTGTCGTTTCGCCCCAGTCTCGTGTTGCCAGGGTCAAGTCGTATCTCGACGCGGCCCAGGACCTTAGCGACGTCGAGAATGCGGAAGGCGACGTGGATGACGGTGAACTGGAGGCCGCCATCGAGGCCGCCGCCGTGGCTGCAGCCGATGCCTCTAGTCAAACCGTGACCGCCGACATGCTCGATCAGGTCAACGACTACTCCAACGCCCGCGAGCTCACAGATCCCGGCATCGACATGAGCGACGAATCGACAAACGAGGTCGCCACCCAAGCCCGGGACATTCAATCGGGCTCCTGATCTCCTGCCCCCGCGTCGGCTCGACGCAGGGGCACCTACTCGGACCTAGCTGAGCTCGTCGTCCTTCCAGAACTTGGTGCCCTGGATCGTCGCCTGAAGCGCCAGGCCGGTCTCGGTCAGTTGATAGAGCTTGATGCCCGGCGCCACGTCGACGGAACCGGCCCAACTGTCGCCCTTGTCCTCGGCCTTGGCGGTGGCGTCGGCCTGGGCGCTCGCGTCCCAACCGTCCTCGACGAAGCTATCGAGCGCCTCCCGATCGGTGAACACGAAGATGCCGCGGAAATCCTTGATCCCGAGCCCGGGGCCGATGCCAACGCTGTACATTTTCATGTAGGTGTCCTGGCCGGTTCCCGCCTCGCGCACGATGCCCCAGCCGCTGGCGGTAGACAGCAGAAAGAGGTTGACGCCGACGTTGGAGAAGACGGCGTAGCCGGCCGCCTCTTCGATCTGGCCTTGGGCGTAGGGATGGATGTCATAGAGTTGGGTCAGCGCCTCGCTGCGCATCTGTTGAGCGGCCTGGCGCTTTTCGGCGGCCGTCTCGCCCTTGGGCGCCATGCACCCGGCAAGCAGGACCAAGGATAGAAGCGCGGCAAATCCCGTTCGGAACATGTTCATAATCCTCCGTTTGACGGCGGCAATCGGTTTTGGAGCCGGCAAGAAGCGGCGCCCGCTAGAGGATGCGAGGGCACCCTTAAAAAGGCCTTTACGCCCGGATTTTGGCCGAGTTTTGAGCGGGTTTTGAGAGATTTCCGGGCACGTCGGAGGCCGCCCGCATCCCTTGGCGATTTAGAGCGGGGCTACGTGGCCGCCGGCCTCGGCTCTGCACGCCGGCGTTCGCGCATCCTGGCGACGGCCGCCGGGGTGCCGTCGTTGGCCGACCCGAACCATCTGTCCCACGGCACGAAC
>JAUVQB010000038.1 GCA_030598385.1 Alphaproteobacteria bacterium
TGGACCGTCGCCGGGGCCGCCGTCATCGTTGCGGCTACGCTATATATCGCGCGGCGGGAGGCGGTTCTGGGAAGGCGGCCGACGGCCCCGCGAGTCTGCCAGTTGACGCTTGTGGCTGGCCTTCGCTCAGGCCACGCGGCCGGTGCCGCCGCGGGCGCCGGGGTTCCCAGACCTTCCCGCGGTTCCGCCCGCGATGGTCGATTGGGCCTGGCGGCGATGGCGCTCCTTGATGTGCGGCTCGACGCTGCGGATGGCCATTGCCAAAACCGCGGCATCGTCGACGAAACCCAGCCAGGCGATAAAGTCGGGGACCATGTCCGTCGGCAGCACGAAATAGGCGAGCGCGCCCATGAGGATCGCCTTGACCTGGACGGGCGTCTCCCGGTCGATGGCGCAGTAATAGGCCGCAACGGCCTCCTCGAGAAAGGGCACGCGGCCTAGGGTCCAGCGCACCTTAGCCCAGAAGCCCTTCTCGACCCGCGCCTTGTCGCGTTCGTATCGTCGCGGGTCGACCGGCAGGTTCGGCGAATTGGCCATGTACTCCTATATGGGCTCGGACCGCGATCCCTGCAATCGGGCGGGTATGGCGGTCCGCCGCGCGAACGTCCGGCCGCCCTTGAACAGCGCGGGAATCTCCCCAGATTTGGCGGCAGGCAAAAGGGTACGGCTCACCCGGCCGCGTAGGCGTCGATCCGCTTGGCCAGCTTGATGTCCAGCTCCGACAGGCCGCCGCAGTCGTGGGTCGAGAGCAGGATGTCGACCCGGTTATAGACGTTGAACCACTCGGGATGGTGATTCAGCTTCTCGGCCGCCAGGGCAACCCGGTTCATAAAGCCCCAGGCTTCGCTGAACGACTTGAATTCAAAGGATTTTTCTATGGCATCCCGATCCTCGGCCTGGCCCCAGCCCGAAAGCCCGGCCAAGGCATCGCGACGGGCCTCGGCGCTCAACTTGTCCACCATGGCTTGCCTCCTGGCTGCGGTCCGATGTTTCGAGGGTGAAGAGCTTGGCCGGCCTTGGCGGAACGGTCAAGCGGCGTTAGGCTCAGTGAACGACGGCAGCAGGCGCAGGGGCCATGGCACACGTACATAACATCGAGCGGTACAGTACACCGCCCACCGTCGCCGACCTGGAGGCGGTGGCGCGCGAGGCTTTTGCCGGCGTGCCGGCGCGGCTGCGGCGCTTCGTCCAGAACGTCGTGGTCCGGGTCGAAGACTTCCCCGACGACGAGACCATGGAAGACCTGGAGTGCGACTCGCCCTTCGACCTCCTGGGCCTCTACCGGGGCGTCGACCTGAGCCAGAAAAGCGTCTCGGACACGCCCGAAGACCTCGACCGGATCTACCTCTACCGCCGGCCGATCCTGGACTATTGGTGCGAGACCGGAGAGGACCTCACCCATGTGGTGCGGCACATCCTGATCCACGAGATCGGCCACCATTTCGGCCTCAGCGACGACGATATGGAACGCATCGAGGCCGAGGCTTGACAGTCCAAATCCGATCCTGGATCAGTCCTCGATCCCGACGAAATCCAAGGCCTGCTTGGCCGACCGCAGGCTATGCCGGCGCTTCAGCGGCGAACCCAGGAAGCGGTTCACGGCGGCGAGCAGCACCGGCACCGTGCTCGCCTCCGGCGCCGCGGCAACCTCGGCTTCGGTGGCGGCCAAAATCTTCATCAGATGGCAGGAGACGATGAATTCCGGCTGGCCGTGGTCGAACAGGCTGCGCAGGTTGGCCTCGAGGAACGCCGCGGGCTGCTCTACATGCCATTCGGAGGTATCCAGGTTCCGGTCAACATAGGCCGCGTTGCGGCCGACGAAGCAGGCCATCTGTAAGAGGCCCTGGGGCCAGAGCTCCGGATACCTTTCGCAGGCCACGCGCACCGCGTTGGCGAAGGTGATGTGGTGGGTGAAGTCGAGCCAGCCCACGTTCTGCGAGATCTGGCCGTCGGTGCGTGCCTGGTAAGCCAGGTCGAAGTGCAGCATGTTCCAGGCGCCGGCCTCCAGGAGGGCTTGGTAGAGCCTCTGGGGATCGCCCGAGGCCCCCGCGGTAAGCGCCATCGCGCGTTTCGCGGACAGGCCGACGAAGTCCTCTGCCGACGGCCGCTCCGCGCCGGTTCCGTCCCAGGCCACAAGCGCGCCGGCATAGCTGCGGAACTCGGGGATCAGGTCCTCGCGGAAGGCATTCGCCATGGCGCGCACCAGCGCCAGCAGCAATGGCGCGGCCGCGGCGTCGCCCAGGCGCCCGATCAGCTCGCCGGTCTTGATGACATAGATCAGCGAATGACCGAAATCGTTGTAATGGGCCAGCGCCGCCTGGCAGAGCGGCCGTTCGAGCCCGGCGAATCCGACGCCCTCTGCAAGGGCGCCACGAATCTGCGCCACGGCGGCATCCTCGTCCTCCGCCTCGATCGCGGCGACCAGGGCGTCGGGGCTGTAGGCTGCCCGCTCAGGGCTATAGGGATAGCTGTATTCGCGCAGCGAGTCGTAACAGAGGTGGCCGACGATCTCGACCAGCGCCGAGAGGCGCTCGGCCTCGTCGCGGGCATGGCTCTCGCGCAGGGCGAGCCAGTCAGCGGCGGCGCCCTGGGAATGCAGCGCACCGAACTCGAGCCGCTCGTAGGTCCACTCGAAGGCCGCCCGCACCGCGTCGAGCGGGTCGCCGCCGGCCCGCTGCAGGCGCGCCAGCTCCCGCGCCATGCGAATGGTTTCCTCGCGCCGGAAGCAGTCGTGCAAGTTCTCGAGCGACCGGGCGATGACCTCCTCGGCCGGCGGGTCGCTGACGTCGAGCCAGATCTCGGCGCCCTTCACCACCACCGGATAGCGCCTGAGACGG
The DNA here is from genome assembly GCA_030598385.1 of Alphaproteobacteria bacterium. Lineage (GTDB taxonomy): Bacteria > Pseudomonadota > Alphaproteobacteria > Kiloniellales > JAKSDN01 > CALJXB01. Next base: position 2,838 of record JAUVQB010000038.1, read on the forward strand.
TCGCCGCCGATCAGGGTCTCGCCGCTCTCCAGATCGAACTTCCAATTGTGCCAGTTGCAGGTCAGCACGCAGCCGTCGGTCAGATGGCCCTCGGCCAGGGGATAGCCCTCGTGGGGGCAGCGGTTGTTGCAGGCGTAGATCCCCGTTTCGGTCTGGAAGAGGACGATCTGCTTGCGGCCCACCTTGACGATTTTGAGGCCCTTGGGCGCCAGATCGTCCAGGTCCGCGACCTTCACCAGGGACCCGCCCGTATCGCCGCCCGTATCGCCGCTGGAATCGCCGCTGGAATCGCCATGGGGCTGGGGCATCGCATTCATGGCCAAGCCTTTCTCAGGTCGGATGTCTTTGAATCTTTCTAAAGATCTTTCTATCGAAATTATAACCTAGATCGCCTCCTTGCATTTGTAAAGGAATTTCTTTAGAAACTAAACATGGCACCCGCGACGAAACCCTTGGAGCCGCGCACCCGGCGCGGCCTGATCGAGCGGCTGAAGCAGGACGGCGCGCAGGACGCCAGCGCGCTTGCCGAGGCCCTGGGCGTCTCTGCCATGGCGGTGCGCCAGCACCTCTACGCCCTGGAAGGCGAGGGCCTGGTCACTTTCGAGGAGGAGGCCCGCCCGGTCGGCCGCCCGGCCAAGCTGTGGCGCCTGACCCCGGAGGCGGACCGATTTTTCCCCGACGGCCACGCGGAGCTGACCCTCCACCTGCTCGCCGCCCTGCGCGAGACCTTCGGCGAGGCCGGCATGGAAAAGCTGTTGGCGGCGCGCACGGCCGAACAGATCGCCGCTTACGGACGCCGGGTCAAACCGAGCGATCCCTTGAAGACCCGGCTCGAGGCGCTCGCCCGGATCCGCACCGAGGAGGGCTACATGGCCGCGGTGGAACGCGACGGCGGCAATGGCGGCGCCGGCGTCGACGGCTTTTTGCTAGTCGAGAACCACTGTCCGGTCTGCGCCGCGGCCCGCACCTGCCAGGGCCTTTGCGCCTCCGAGCTGGAGGTCTTCCGCCGCGTGCTGGGCCCGGGCGTCACGGTCGAGCGCAGCGATCACATCCTGGCCGGGGCGCGGCGCTGCGCCTATCGTGTCAGGAAGACAGTCGCCTGACGGAACACTGGGGGGCAGGCCCATGCCAACCATCGATGCGGCGAAGCTGGAAGGCCTTTGCACGACGATCCTGGGCGCCGCGGGGGTGAGTTCGGCGGCGGCGCATTCCGTCGCGGCCCATCTGGTGGAGAACGACCTCAGGGGAATCGAATCCCACGGCTGCAGCCGCATCCCCTCCTATCTGCGCCTGATTGCAGAGCGTACCATCAGTCCGAAGGCCGAACCCACCTGCGAAGCGGTGGTCGGCGCTCATGTCTTGAAGGTGGACGGCCGCCGGGGCTTCGGGATTCCGGCCATGGAACGGGCCATCGAGGCCTTGAGCGAAGTCGTCGAGGAGACGGCCCTCGCCGCGGCGGGGGTCGTCAACGTCGGGCACACCGGGCGCATCGGCGCCTATGCCGAACGGGCGGCCGAGCGCGGCTGTTTCGCCTTCATCTGCGGCGGCGGCAATCATCGCGTCTGGCCGAGCGTCGCGCCCCATGGCGGGCGCAAGGGCGTGGTGGCGACCAACCCCTACGCCCTGGCGCTGCCCGGCGGGGACCAAGGCCCTCTGGTGGTGGATTTCGCCACCTCGGCCGCCGCCCAGGGCAAGGTTATGGTCGCCCGGGACAAGGGCGTGGCCCTGCCCGAAGGCTTGATTCTGGACAAACAGGGCCGGCCGAGCACCGACCCCAACGACTTCTACGGCGGCGGCGCGCTGCTGCCGGCCGCTGGATCGAAGGGAAGCGGCTTGGCCCTGATCGCCGAACTGATCGGCGAGGCCCTCCTGGGGCCACCCCACGAGCTCAACTGGCTCATCATCATGATGAAGGCCGAGGTGTTCCGCGAGCGGAGCGCTTATGGCGCCGACGCCGAAGCCTTCCTGGCCCGCGTCAGGGCCTGCCCGCCGCAAGAGGGCTTCGAGCGGGTCGATCTTCCAGGCGAGATGGAGCGCCAACACGCGGCCCAGCGCCGCCGGGGCGGCATCGCGGTCGACGAGAAGATTTGGGACGGAATCGCCCAGGCGGCGTGCAAGGTCGGCATTAACCTTGGCGGCTTACCGGCGGCGTGACTCCAGGAGGCCCGCGACCCGCTGTCGCAGCACGGGCACCAGGTCAGCCTCGAACCAGGGGTTCTTCTTCAGCCACGCCGTGTTGCGCCAGCTCGGATGGGGCAGCGGTAGATAGTCCGGCAGGTGATCGCGCCAGGCGCGCACCGTCTCGGTGAGCGAAGCCTCCCGGCGTTTGCCCAGGTAATAGCGCTGGGCGTAGCCGCCGACCAGCAACGTCAGTTCGATGCCCGGCAAGAGGGCCCTCAGCGGCGCATGCCACAGGGGGGCGCATTCCGGCCGCGGCGGCCGGTCGCCGCCGCGCTCGTCGCGGCCCGGATAGCAGAACCCCATGGGCACGATGGCGATCCGCGCCTCGTCGTAGAAGTCCTCGCGCGCCAGATCGAGCCAGTGGCGCAGGCGGTCGCCGGAGGGATCGTTCCAGGGCACCCCGGTCTCGTGCACCCGGGTCCCCGGCGCCTGACCGACGATCAGAAGCCGTGCGCTGGCCTGCGCCCGGAGGACGGGCCTTGGCCCGAGCGGCAGGTCTTGGGCGCAGACTCGGCAGGCTCGCGCCGCCGCCACCAGCTCCGGAAGGCGACCGGCTCCACTCGGAAGCGCCTCGGCGCCCCGGACTTTGTATGGCCCTACCATGCCGATGCCAGGATCCGCTCGACGAAGGCCGGGACCAGCTCGCTCGCCGGGCCATGGCGGGCCTCGTGGAACAGGCTCACGCCGTCCGACGGCTCGAGGTTCAGCTCGACGGTGTGGGCGCGGCCCATCATCCGCGCCTCTTGCACGAAGCCGGCGGCGGGATAGACGCTGCCCGAGGTCCCGATCGAGACGAACAGCGCCGCCGCCGCGAGGGCCTGGGTGATGCGCGCCATCTCGAACGGCATCTCGCCGAACCAGACCACGTGGACACGCATGGCGCCGGCCTCGCCGCAGGCCGGGCAGCGGGTGGCGACCTCCAGGTCGTCTTTCCAGTCGGTCACGCCGCCGCAGGCCTCGCAGCGCGCCTTGAGGATCTCGCCGTGCATGTGGATCAGGTTCCGCGAGCCGGCCCGTTCGTGCAGATCGTCGATGTTCTGTGTCACCAGCACCACCTCGCCGGGCCACTCCCGCTCCAGCCGGGCGAGCGCCAGATGGGCGGCGTTCGGCACCACCCCTTCGCTCATGAGGCCACGGCGGCGTGCGTTATAGAAGCCATGGACCCGCTCCGGGTCGCGGACGAAGGCCTCGGGCGTCGCGACTTCCTCGATGCTCACCCGAGCCCAGATCCCATCGGGGTCGCGAAAGGTCTCGAGGCCCGATTCCTTGGATATGCCGGCCCCGGTCAGAATCACGATTGGGCGATCTTCGTGTTGCTGCATGGCAGGGGCGATGATAGACGATGGCGATCCTGTTCAACAGATCACCGGGGGCTAGAGCCAATCAACAGTCAAGTTGCGGGCTTTGGTATGAGCGAAATCGGGCGGCTGTTAGGAGCGAGGACGATGGACATGCAGCGCATATTCGAGGACGAGCGACGCGGCAGCCGCCCGATTTCGCCATATCCGCGACGACGCCCTGGCGCAAAATCGCGCCCGCCAAAACCGCAACTTGACTGTTGATTGGCCCTGATCCCCGAGATGACGGACGTCAGTGTCCTCTTCGTTTGCACCGGCAACATCTGCCGTTCGCCCACGGCCGAGGGCGTGCTGCGCCACAAGCTCGAGCAGCAAGGGCTCGGCGAACGGGTCGGGGTCGATTCCGCGGGCCTCGGCGATTGGCACGTGGGCGACGCGCCGGACCCGCGCGCGATCGCCCGCGCCAACCTGCGAGGCTATGACCTGAGCCCCTTGCGGGCGCGCCAATTCATGATCCGGGACTACCACGACTTCGACTTGATCCTCGCCATGGACCGGGGCCATATGGCCGCGATGGAGCGGAACCGGCCAGCCGTCGCCGACGCCCGCCTGCACCTCTTCCTGGACTTCGCGCCCGAGACGATTTTGTCGCGCGAGGTGCCGGATCCCTACTACGGCGGCCTCGCCGACTATGACCACGCCCTCGACCTGATCGAACCGGGGGTGGACGGCCTGATCGCGGCGCTCAAGCGGACCTATCTGTGACGGGATCGCGTAACCGGCAGGCGGAGTCTTCCCATCTCGCCGACACGGTCCAAGCCGTGGCCGGCCAGCGACTCGTCGCTACGCGGCCGCTTGCCGGCGGCTGCATCGCCGAGGTGTTGCGGATCGACCTCGGCGACGGCGGGTCGCTGGTCGCCAAGGTCGCGGACCCGGCGGCAGGCGCTCTCGGCCTGGAAGCCAGGATGCTGCGCTACCTGGCGGATCACAGCAATCTGCCGGTCCCGCGGGTGCTCCATGCCGACGATGGCCTGCTCCTGATGGACTTCATCGCGTCCACGGGCGGCCTGGACGCACGCGCCGAGGGCCACGCGGCCGAACTGCTGGCGGAGCTCCACGGCATTACGGCGCCCGCCTTCGGGTTCGACTGGGACACGCTCATCGGCCCGCTCGCCCAGCCCAACCCCCGGACCGAGGACTGGCGCGACTTCTTCCGCGACCAGCGTCTCCTTTACATGGGCCGGCTCGCGCTCGACGCGGGGCGGCTTCCGGCGGCGAGCTTCGCGGCCCTGGAGCGTCTCTGCGGCAAGCTGGACCGCTACATCGACGCCGGGAGCCGCCCGTCGCTCATCCACGGCGACGTCTGGGGCGGCAATATGCTCGCGCGCGGCGGCCGCATCGCCGCCTTCGTCGATCCCGCGATCTACTATGCCGATCCGGAGATCGAGCTGGCCTTCTCGACCCTGTTCGCCACCTTCGGCGAGGCTTTCTTCGAGCGCTACCGGCGGATCCGTCCCGTCGCGCCCGGATTCTTCGAGGTCCGCCGCGACCTCTACAACCTCTATCCCCTGCTGGTGCACACGAGGCTCTTCGGCGGCGGCTATGCCGACAGTGTCGAGCGCAGCCTCGCGCGCTTCGTGTGACGGTTGTCTCGCGGTGCCAGCCCACTCCCCCTCCCGGCCACCCAATGCCATTGTACGCTGTGGGTGGTCGGGAGAGGGCGAGGGCTGGCGCAGAGACTTAACGAAGCGAAGACACTTCAGACGCCGGCTCCAGCGGATAGCTCGCCTCGACCCGGTATATTGGCCCATCGGCCGAGGTGAAGCTGGAATAGAGCTCGAAAGACTCCATGGCGATCGGTCCGGCGCGCAGCAGACTGTGATCGGCCAGATAGGTCTGCAGCCGCTCTCGCGGATTGCTCTTGAAGCGGGCCAGGGTGATGTGCGGCTTGAACTTGCGGGGCTCCGGCGCCAGGCCGGCGCGAATCAGGGCCTGCTCGATCTTCTCCTGCAGGCGCATGAGGTCTGCGTTGGCCTCGACGCCGACCCAAAGGGCGCGCAGCTTGCGCCCCTCGCCGAAGTGTCCGATGCCGTTCAGGCTTAGATCGAACCCGGGGCACTGGATCTTCGCCAAGGCGTCGTCCACGTCCGCCGCCGCCAGGTTGTCCACCTCGCCGAGAAAGCGCAGGGTGAGGTGCAGGTTCTCGGGCTTCACCCAGCGGGCGCCGGGCAGGCCGTTGGCGAGTCCGGCGAGGCGCCGTCGGACATCCTCGGGCAGGGTCAGGGCCACGAATAGGCGCATTGCCGGTCGGTTCCTTTACGGGCGTGGGCCGTCGTTCTAAAGAATTTCCGCTTCGCTCGTGTCTCTGCTCCGGCCCTCTCCCCCACCCGGCCACCCACGGCAGTATCATTGGGGTGTTCGGGTGGGGGAGAGGGCCGGAGCCGACCGAAACGGAACTGTTTCAAACAAAATGCCCGTCAGGGGCAGGGATAGGTATAGATCTTGTGGATTGACTCGATAGCGTTCAAGGCCTCCTGGGACAAGGCCAGGTCCTTGGCCGCTATGCTGTTTTCCAACTGGGCCAAGTCGGTGGCGCCGACGATGGCGGAGGTCAGGAACGGCCGGGTGAGCACGTAGGCCAGCGCCATCTGGGCCGGATCGAGGCCTTCATCCCGCGCCAAGTCGACATAGGCCTCCGTAGCCGCCTGGCCCTGGGCGCCGAAATAGCGCTTGTTGTCCGGGAACAGAGTCATGCGCGCGCCCTCGGGGCGCTGGCCGTTCAGGTATTTGCCGGTGAGCGCGCCCGCCGCCACCGGCGCATAGGCGAGCAGCCCGCAGTCTTCGCGCAGCGCCACTTCGGCCAGGCGCGTTTCGAAACTGCGGTTGAGCAGGCTGTAGGGGTTCTGGATCGAGACCA
>JAUVQB010000190.1 GCA_030598385.1 Alphaproteobacteria bacterium
GCTCGATGAGCAAACTGCAGAAAACCGGGCAAACAAGCATCGGATAGAGATACGGCTGCCCTCAGGCCTCAGGCCCGGGCTTGGGTCGCCGTCGCACCCTCCGACGGCAGCGGCAGGTGCTGCATGATTGCCGCGAAGTTTTGGCGGATCTCATCGATCTGCTCGTCCGAGTGGGCCGCCGAGAGGCTGCAGCGCAATAGGCAGGCCCCGTTCGGCGTACCAGGTGGCAGTGCCAGATTGACGTAGACGCCGTTTTGCAGCAGCCGGTTCCAGACCCAGACCGCGGTGGCCTCGTCCTTCAGGCGGATCGCGAGAATGGGGCTCGCCGGGGAACAGATCTCGTAACCCAGCTCGATCAAGCCGTCGTAAAGCCGGTTGGCGTTCGACCAGAGCTTCTTCTGCAACTCCGGCGACTGCTGCATGCGCTCCAGCGCTTTCGTCACCGTCGCCACGGTGGAGGGCGAGCAGGACGCCGTGTACATATAGGCTCGGGCGTTGAATCGCAGGACGTCGAGCTTCGGATGATTGGAAGCGCCATAGCCGCCGATCGCCCCGAGGCTCTTGCTGAAGGTGCCGACGACGAAGTCGGCGTCGTCCTCGACGCCAGCCTCCTCCGCGGCGCCCCGGCCGTGCTCGCCCAGGACCCCCAGGGAATGCGCCTCGTCCACCAAGAGGTAGGCGTCGTGCTTGCGCTTGACCTCGGCCAGTTCCTTCATCGGGGCCTTGTCGCCCAACATGGAGTAGATGCCCTCGACGACAATGAGCTTGCAGGCGCCGTCGTCGTCGGATCGCGCCAGCCGGCGGTCGAGGTCGGCCGCGTCGTTGTGGCGAAAGCGGATGACTTTGGCGCCGCTGAGGCGCACGCCGTCATAGATGCTGGAGTGGGAATCGGCGTCCATGAAGATGACGTCGTGCGGCCCGGCCAGGCCCGCCAGCATGCCGAGATTGGCCTGGTACCCGGTGGAGAACACGATGGCGTTGCTGCGCTTGAGGTACTTTGCGATCGCCTGCTCCAGATCCTCGTGCATGGCGTAGGTACCGTTGGCGATGCGCGAGCCGGTGGTCCCGGTGCCCTGGGCTTGCATGGCCTCGACGCCGGCGGCGATACACGCCGGATCGAAAGTCAGGCCGAGATAGTTATTGGTCCCGGCAAGGATCGTGGTACGGCCGTTGACCAGCGCTTCGGTCGCCGACAGCACCCGTTCCATGCGCAGGCCAAAGGGCTCCTCCCCGACCTCGAGCAGGCCCGAATGACGCTTCGAGATCAGATCGTATTTGTCGAGGATGTCCATGGAATCAGCCGTTTTTGAGTTGCGCGCGAACCACCTCGGCAAGGTCGCGCACGCTGCGCAGCTCGCCGAACCGGTTCAGGGGAATATCGATTTCGAACCTGTCCTCGATATTCATTATGACGTCCATCGCCGCCACGGAATCGATGCTGAGATCGGCGCTCAGGTCCGTCTCTTCGGTAATTTCGATTCGGTTCGGGTTATGCGCCTCCAGGAGAACGCGAATCTCCTGGAGAACTTCATCAGTATCGCTTTGCATGGTATCCGTCATCGAAGTCTAACTCATCTCCTAGGAAGGCCAAGGCCCCTTTGCCGGCCTGGCCCATCATTGCTATCTCGCACCGCGCCATGGCTACAGCCAGCCCTCGGCCCGGTACCAGTCGAGGGTGGCCGCAAAGCCGGTTTCGAAGGTGAAGCGCGCCCGCCAGTCGCCGAGCGGACCGTCCGTCGAGGTCCGCGCGACCCAATCGGCATGGAAGAACTCGCTGAGCTTGCCGGGCGTGAAAAAAGTGGACCGGCCCAAGGCGCGGGCCAGCCACTGGTTCAACTGGGCGGGGCCCAAGAGCAGGCCCCGCGGCACCGCCACCTGCCGCACGCGCCGCTCCAGGTGCCGTCCCGCCGCCTCGGCCAGATCGGCCCAGCCGTAGCCCCCGTCCCGCCCGTCGTCCACTTCGAGGGTGCGCCCGGCCCACTCGCCCCCGGCGAGCAAGCGTTCGACGATCACGGCCAGATCCTGAACGTGCAACAACGAAAAGCGCGCCCGAGGCACCTTGGGCACCAGCAAGAAACCGTGCGCCATCTGACGAAACAGGGGCAGCGTGGCCCGGTCGCCGGGGCCGTAGACCCCAGGGGGCCGCAATGTGCAGTGCTCCAGCGATCCGCCAAGCTGGGCCAAGGCCTGCTCGGCGCCGCGCTTGCTGGCCGCGTAGGGCGAAATCGAAGGTTCGCGCGCCGCGAGCGAGGAAAGCAGGAGAAACCGCGGCGGGTGAGGACGGGCGGCAGCGGCTTCGGCCACCCGCGCCGTGCCGTCCACGTTGACCGAGGTGAATTCCAGGCTGTTTCGCGCCTTGAGCAGTCCGGCGCAGTGAACGACAGCATCGGCGCCCTCGACCAGCCGGTCGAGGCTGTCCCTCTGCTCGATTGCGCCGGATACTGGGATCGCCCCCATGTCCACCAGGTCGGGCGATGGCCGGCGCAGAAGCGCACGGACCTGCCATCCGCTCGCCAGAAGATGCTTGGCGAAGGTGCGCCCCAGGAATCCATTGGCGCCGGTCAAAGCGATTATTGCAGTCATCACAGTCATCGCGGCAAGCGCCGCTGCCGCACGGGCTCTGCTAATTGCCGGCCCCGACCGCCGCCACCCTAGCCTCAGGCTCGACGATCGAGGCCGCGCTGAGACCGCTTGCGATGTCCTCGATCCGGCCGGCAAGGTAATCCGCTTTCGCCGCGGCTCGGCTGAGCTTGCCGGAAGAGGTGAACGTCAGGGACCGCGGCGGCGCCAAGACCAGCTCACCGCCGACCCCGGCCATGGCCAAAATGACGCTTCCGACCTCGCGGCTGAACTCACGCAGGATTTCCGGATCCCTGGCCCGCGTCTCGAGCACCACGACGATACGTTCGCGGCCTTCATCGTCATCGACGGAGAAGGCGGCGACATGGCCGGGGCTCACCCCACAGCGCGATTCCACAGCCCATTCCAAATCCTGCGGCCAGATGTTGCGGCCGTTGCAGATAATAAGATCCTTGCTGCGGCCGGTGATGACCAATTCGCCGTCCACCAGGTAACCCATGTCACCGGTATTGAGCCAGCCGTCGGGGGTGAACATGGTGCTCGTCGCCTCGGGGTCGTCGTAATAGCCCTGCATGAGGCTTGGGCCCGAGATGCAGACCCAGCCGATGCGCCGGTCCGGCAAGGGCGCGTTGTCTTCGCCGCGGATCTCGATCCGGTGACCGGGCATGGCCCCGCCGCACTTGACGAAGGCGCGCGAGCTTTGCCCCGAGCCGTTACCGTTGCCAGCGGCCGGAATTGCGAGCGCCGAACGTGCATAGGCCTCGCGGCTTATACGATCCACTTGCACGCCGCGCCCGAGCGGCGAAAAGCTCACCGCCAGCGTGGATTCCGCCAAGCCGTAGCTGGGCAGGAACGCGGCCTCGTCGAACCCGCTCGCCGCGAAGCATTCAGCGAAGTCGCGGAGCACGCTGGGGCGAACCATCTCGCCCCCCACGCCGGCGACCCGCCAGCGGGACAGGTCCAAGCTGTTTGCATCGATCCGGCCGGAGACGCGGGCACAGAGTTCGTAGCCGAAGGTCGGACTGAACGAGATCGAGGCACCGTACTCCGACATGATCTTGAGCCAGACCAGCGGACGTCGCGCAAACGCGGTGCTCGCCAGATAATCGATGGAGACCTGGTTCATCGCCGGCGCCAGGCAGAAGCCGACCAGCCCCATGTCGTGATAGAGCGGCAACCAGCTAGCGCTGCGATCGCCCGGTCGCACCTGAAGCCCATGCTGGCCGATGGCGCGCGTGTTTTCGGTGATCGCACGCTGGGTGACCAGAACGCCGCGCGGCAGGCTGGTGCTGCCGGAAGAATACTGGATGTAGCAGGGTTCGTCCGAAGTGAGCGGACGCAGATCGCCACCCTCCGAGGGCAGGCGGTAGAATTCCTCCGGCACGCCCAAAAAGTCGACCTTGAGGCCCTTGGCCGCCTCCTCCAAATAGCCAACCAGGTCGGGCCCGGCGACAGCCAAGCGTGCGTCCGCGCGAATCATCATGTTGCGCAGGCGCGCCACATAGGCCTCGCGGCCCCCGAGGTTGACGCTGAGCGGCA
>JAUVQB010000391.1 GCA_030598385.1 Alphaproteobacteria bacterium
GGGCGATTGCCCGCTCGAAATGGTTTCGCGCCTCCAGGCCCGAAGCCAGGCCCGAGGCCCTCTCGCCGGCCCGGCGCCAGTATTCGATGGCCGGTTCGTTGTTGCCGGCCGCGCTGTGGTGTCGCGCCAGGACCTCGGGCTCGTTCTCGCCGATCGAGGGGAAGTCCCGCTCCATGGCGGTGGCGATGCGCCCATGCAACACTTCGCGCCGGCTCTTCAGCAGGCTGTCGTAAGCGGCGTCCTGAACCAGGGCATGCTTGAATGTATAGCGCGCATCCGGAGGCACGCCGGACTGAAAGACCAAGAGGGCCTCCACCAGGTGGTCGATCGCGGCCAACAAGTCGTCATGGCGCCGCTCGGACACCCGCTCCAACAGGCCGTAGTCGAAGTCGCGGCCGATCACGGCACCGATTTGGGCCACTTCCTTTGCCTTTCCCAAGCGGTCGAGGCGAGACAGCAGGGAGGCCTGCAGGGTCTCCGGCACTTCCCCGCGTCCCACTTCGGCCTCGGTCACGCTTTTGGTCATCTCCTCGATGAAGAGAGGGATGCCGTCGGTGCGGTCGACGATCTGCTCTAGCAGCGTCGCGTCTAGCTGGCCGCCGGCCACCGACCGCACCATGTGCTCGATCTCCGTGCGGTTGAGGTAGGTCAGGGTCAGGGCCGTCACGGTGCCGAGGGCCCGGAATGGGGCCTGGTATTCAGGGCGGTGGGTCATGACCGCTAGCAGCCGGCTGTGCGTCAGCTCGGTCGCGATGTGAGTCAGGAGGTCTTGACTGCTGGGGTCGATCCAGTGGAGGTCCTCGAAGGTCAAAAGGACGGGCTTGTTTGCAGCCACCTCGCGCAGGTGACGCAGCAACACATCGATGGCGCGCAACTTCAACTGCTGAGGTGTCAAGTCCAGGGGACCGAAGCGCTCTTCGGTTGGCAGGGCCATCAAGGTCGCCACCGCAGCGCAATCCATGTCGTCGCCGCCGAGGAGGGACGAGAGCCTGTCCAGCTTGGCCGATGGTCCATCGCCGACCGAAAATCCGGCGGCCCGCTCCAGTTGTCGGGCGATCGGATAAAAGGCGCTGTCGCTGTGATAGGGCGAACACTGAAATCGGATGCGGATGTGAGGTTCCTCCTGGACGGCCTCCCACAAGGCCGCCAGCAGCCGGGACTTGCCGATCCCGGCCTCGCCGGACAGCAACACGACCTGTCCCTCTCCGTCGCAGGTCCGTTTCCAGCGCTCGCACATCAGGGCCAGCTCATGAACTCGGCCGACCAGGGGTGTGAGGCGGCTTTCGTGGCTGCTTTCGAAACGGCTGGCGCGGCTACGGGCCGCCGCCACGGACCAGGCCTGCACCAGCTCGGCAAAGCCCTTCAATTTGTGGGATCCCAGGTCCTGCAGCATGAATGCGCCGGACACCAGGCGCTCGGTCACCGGGCCAATCACCGCTTGCCCCGGCGCTGCGATGGCCTGCAGGCGTGCGGCCAGGTTTGGCGTCTCGCCGGTGATGGCGTCGCTTTCGCCGGACAGATCGCCGACCACCACCAAGCCGGAGGCGATCCCCACCCGGGCGGCCAGGGCCGCGCCCTCGGCGCTCAGGCCGGCGGTCCTGGCGATCGCGTCCAGGCCTGCGTGCACGGCACGCTCGGCCTGGTCTTCGTGGGCCTGGGGCCAACCGAAGTAAGCCAGCACCCCGTCGCCAAGAAACTTGGCCACATGCCCTTCGTAGCGGTTGACTGCGCCCGACACCGCATCCTGATAGCGGCGCATGAGATCGCGCATGTCTTCCGGATCCAGTCTGTGCGACAGCTCGGTGGAGCCCACCAGGTCGCAGAACAGCACCGTCAGCTGGCGGCGTTCGGCCTGGCCAGTGGCAGCCTCCGATGGTTCGGGAGACGATTCCATTGTGCTGGGCGCCGACTCGATCGCGGTGGGTGCCGCCGCCAGGGCCTCGATGGCCCGCAGCAGTTTCTTGCGGTGGCCCATGGAGGCCACGCCCAAGTCCTTCAAATCGGCATCTGTGAGATCCGCCGCGAGCTCGACGTCGAGGTCGTTCTCCTCGAAGGTCTCGGCATAGAGATCGAGCCCCAAGCTTTCCCGCCACAAGCGGATGGATGCGGTCATGTCGCGCCTTCCAATGACGAGCCATGGTAGCAGATAGTCAGCGAGCCGCCAGCTCTGAGCAATGTCTCTTGTGGGTCATGAACCGACCTTCGCCGCATGCCTGCGGAACGTCTGGAATACGGCGATGAACCGACATTCAGGGCCGAGCGTCGGCAAACCCAGAGCAA
>JAUVQB010000022.1 GCA_030598385.1 Alphaproteobacteria bacterium
GCGAGGTCGTGCGGCCGCTGCGGCCGGATGTCATAGCTTGAGGGGGGCATGGTGGTCTCGGTTCAACGGGGGTCTCGGGAGGCCGCCTCTGGGTTATTTGGGAGGCGGCTCGGCGTCTTTCTCGCTGCCGGAGCCTTCGCGCATCTCGGCCGTCCCGCTTTTCCCCGGAACCGCTCAGACTGGTCCGAGACCTCGCGGAACGGCAGGACGAACGCCGCCGGCACGCGCGCGGCGCGTGCTGCCTCGTCGTCGTCGCCAAAGGGTCCCGCAGGTCACATCCGTCTCCTTGGAATTACGGATCGTCCAGTTGCCCGCCCCGCTTAACACAAGGCCTGGCCCTGCCACAAGGGGCCACGGGCGCGGGTAGTGCCTCAGTTTGAAATGCTACCGAGCCAATGCCCGGAACGTCCGCTTCCGAGCTGATTAGGTCCGCTTAGCCCTCAGGTGCGGACGTGGCCCAAGAACCCGGAAAACGTCGCATCTTGACCCGAAGCGGTCATTCCGGCATTCCCGCCTTGGCTAAGCACGTGATTAAGAGCTGGTGATGATCGTCTGATTTAAACGGCAATGCACCCGCCGTGCTGATCCCCTCGACAGGTCAGGGTTGAGAGCCAGAACCCGTGTAACCCATTCGTAGGCGCGTTCGCGCGCTACGTCGGCGGACAATCGAAACGCCTGGAAGCATGGTCGCTACGCCTGTTACACGAACCCGCGTCCGGAATTGTTCGCGGTGCCCTGTCAGGGACGTTGCGCCGCACAGCCAGAAATTCCACAATCGGGCCCATGGCCCAACCCACCGACGGCCCTGCCGACGTCCTGCAGCAGGCCATAACCCATCACCGCGCCGGTCGCCTGCAACAGGCAGAGCAGATCTATCGCAGCGTTCTCGCCCGCGAGCCCGGAAACACCGAGGCGATGCACCTACTGGGCATGGCCGCCTTCCAAACCGGTCACCACGACCCGGCGGCCGAGCTGATAGCGAAGGCCGTCGCAGCCAGCCCGGACAACCCCAAGTACCACTACAACCTGGGGCGGGTGCGGCGCGCCCAGAGCAAGCTCGAGGACGCCGCCGAGAGCTTCCAGCGCACCATCGAACTGGCAGCGGGCACCGCCGACGCCCACAGCAACCTCGGCGCCGTGCTGGCCCAGCTCGACCGCGCCGAGGAGGCGATTGCCAGCCTGCACAAGGCGATCGAGCTCGAGCCCCGCGACGAGAGTGCCCACACCAACCTCGGCCACATTCTTCAAAATCAAGGCAAGTTCGACGAAGCGACCGATTATTACCGGCGCGCGATCTCGCTGCGGCCGGGATTCCTGGAACCGCTGTACAATCTCGGCCGCATCCAACTCAAGACCGGCAAGCCGGCACAGGCGCTCGAGAGCCTCGATCAATGCCTCGCCGAGCAACCTTTCGACCGCCGCGCCCTGGCCTGGAGGGCGGTGGCGTTGAGCGAGCTGGGCCGGACGGACGAGGCCGCCGCGACGGTCGACCCCGAGCGCGACGTCGCCGTGCTGCGCCTCGACCAGTCCTCGCCCGACGCCGATCCGGCAACGCTCAACCATGCCCTCGTCGAAGAACTCGCCGACCACCCGGCGCTCGAGTGGGAGCCAGCCGCCACGACGACGCGCGGCGGGTCGCAGATTGGCAAACTGCTTAACGATCCGAGCGAAGCCGTCGAGACGCTGGAATGGCACTTGCGGGCCACCATCGACGGCCACCTGGCCGGTCTCGAGGGCGACGCGAGCCCGGCCTACATGCGCGCCATCCCGCGCAGCTACATTCTGCACATGTGGGCCACGGTGCTGTCCGAGCAGGGTCATCAGCTCACCCACAACCATCCCGCGGGTTGGTTGAGCGGCGTCTATTACGTGCGGGTTCCCGGGATTACGGCGTCGGCCGACGATCACGCCGGCTGGATCGAGTTCGGCCGGCCCAGAGACGACGTGCCCACCAGCTTCGAGCCGCAAGTGCGGCTGATCGCGCCTGAGGAAGGAATGGTGGCGCTGTTCCCCTCGTACCTCTTCCACCGGACCATCCCCTTCGCCGGCCCGGACAAGCGCATCAGCATCGCCTTCGACCTCTGCCCGAAGCGTTAGCCGACGACCTGACGGGGCGTTCAGTCTGCCGCGGAATAGGGACTCCGTTCGCGCCAATGGCGGGCGATGTCGATTAATGAGCTAATGGATAAGGCGTGAGGGTAAGTTTGAGGGATGTGTCGTATGGCGAGGTCATCTCGTGGTTGAGCTGCCAGAAGGCAGTCTCGCTTCCTACGGTGAAGAAGGCTTTCCGAACACTTGCGCTGTAAAGTTCCAGTGCTTCACTCACCGGTAGTTGGCCTTGCGGTCTCCTTTCCAGATGCCCTGAGCCACCAAGGCACTCCACCTATTTCAGATTATAAGGAGGAGTCTGCTCGGTGAACTACCCGCATAGATCCACCGCTATCGTAGCCTATCTAACGGCCGCTCCTCGGCTATAAGGAGACGTCAAAGACCCCATCCTCCGACGTCCGCTTTGCCCCCAACATCGGACATTCGGGTCTGCTTTGCGCATTCAGCGCAACAAATTTCAAACTGATACACTACCCCGGCTCCCGCCGGCTTTAAGTCTCGGAAACTTTGTGGCGGTATAGAGGACCCTTGCCGCGCGATAGACCATTGTGCCGCGGCGCCAGGGAGGTTTCGCCCGAGATGGACGTCAGCGTGAACACGACCCCAACCGCCCTCGAGCTCAAGGGCCTCACCAAGTGCTTCGACCGGCCCGCCGTCGACGGCCTGGAGCTCACCATCCAGGCAGGAGAGTTCTACGCGCTGCTCGGGCCCAACGGCGCCGGCAAGACCACCACGCTGAGGATCGTCGCCGGCCTGCTGAAGCCCGACGCCGGCACCGTCTCGGTGTTCGGGATCGACGCGCTGAAGAACCCGATCGAGGCCAAGCGGCTGATCGCCTGGGTTTCCGACGAGCCGATGATCTACGAGAAGCTGTCGCCCTTCGAATACCTCGAATTCGTCGCCGGCCTGTGGAGCATCGACGCCGCCACCGCCGAGGCCCGCGCGCGTGAGTTGATCGACTGGCTCGGCCTTGGCCCCCACGCCCACGAGCGCTGCCAAGGCTTCTCCAAGGGCATGCGGCAGAAGGTCGCCCTCGCCGGGGCGATGGTGCACGAACCGCGGCTGCTGATCCTCGACGAGCCCCTCACCGGCCTCGACGCGGGCTCGGCCCGCCAGGTGAAGGACGTGCTGATCGAGCGGGTGCGCGGCGGCGTGACGGTGGTGATGACGACCCATATCCTCGAGGTGGCGGAGCGCATGGCCGAGCGCATCGGCGTCATCGACAAGGGCCGCCTGATCGCCGAGGGCAGCCTGGCAGAGCTGCGGCGCCAGGTCGGCACCCGGGGCGCCAATGAGGGCGCCAATGGGGGCACCAGTGTCGGCATCAGCCTGGAGGACATCTTCCTCGAACTGGTCGCGGAAGAAGGCGGCCTCGCGTGAGCCATCCGGCGACGCTGCCGTGGTTCGCGCGGCACGAACTTCGCCTCTTCTGGCGCGATTGGTTCTCCATGCTGACGGCTGGCAAACGGCGGCGCGAGCCGGTCCTGCTCACCGTGTTCCTGATCTTCGTTGCGGTCATTCATCTGGTCGCCTATTTCGTCGTCCGGCCCTTCGCCGAGGTCGGCATCACGGCGGACAAATCGACCCTGGTCATGGTCGTCGGCAGCGCCTTCCTCTCCTGGACGCTGATGCTCGCCCAGGCGATCGAATCGGTGACGCGGGCGTTCTACTCGCGTGCCGACCTCGACCTCATCCTCTCCTCGCCGGCCTCGGCGCGGCGGCTCTTCGCCGTGCGCATGGCCTCGATCGCGATGGGCACCACGATGCTGACGACCGTGCTCGCCAGCCCCTTCGTCAACGCCTTGGCCTACTTCGACGGACCCCGCTGGCTCGCCGCCTACGGCGTGCTCGTCGCCATGGGCGCCTTCGCCACCGCCGTGGCGCTCGTCGTGACGGTCTTTATGTTAAGGACCCTCGGGCCGAGGCGGACGCGCCTCGCCTCCCAGGTCGTCTCGGCAATGGTCGCCGCCGGCTTCGTGATCGGGGTCCAGGCGGCCGCCATCTTCTCCACCGGCAACTTCTCCCGGATCGCATTCTTGAGCTCGGACAGCGTCGTCGCGCTGGCGCCGGAGCCCGGCAGCCTGCTGTGGCTGCCGGCCCACGCCGCCATGGGAGACTTGGGCGCGCTCGCCGTCGTGCTCGCCATGGCCCTCGGCGTACTGGGCGCGGTCATGGCTGTCCTCTCGGCCAAGTTCGAGGACCACGCGGCCGCCGCCTCGAGCGAGGCCGAACCGGGCCGGCGAAAGGGACGCCAGCGTCACAGCTTCCGGCCGGCCACGACCATGCTCGCCCTGCGCCGCAAGGAGTTGACGCTGCTGCGCCGCGACCCCTGGCTGCTGTCGCAGACGCTCATGCAGATGCTCTATCTGCTGCCGCCGGCCTTATTGCTCTGGCACAGCTTCGACGGCGGCGTCAGCGTGCTCCTGGTCATGGTGCCGGTCCTGGTGATGGCCTCGGGCCAGCTCGCGGGCGGCCTCGCCTGGATCTCCGTCAGCGGCGAGGACGCGCCCGATCTGGTGGCCTCGGCGCCGGTCAGCGCCCGGTCCCTCATAGCGGCGAAGATTCAGGCCGTCCTGGGCAGCGTGGCGGTCGTGGTCACGCCGCTGCTCCTGGCGCTCGCCATTCCCGAGCCGCGGCTCGCCGCCGCCGCGGCGCTCGGCATCGCGGTCTCCGCGACCTCGGGCACGATGATTCAGATCTGGTTCCGCGCCCAGGCGCGCCGCAGCACCTTCCGCCGGCGGCAGATCCCGTCGCGCCTCGCCACCCTGGCGGAGGCGCTCTCCTCGATTCTCTGGGCCGGCACGGCCGCCCTGGCGGCGGCGGGGACCTGGATTGCCCTAGTCCTAGCCGTGTTCGCGCTGATGACCCTGGCCGGCGCCTGGGCGATCCGCCCGCGCGAAGCCCACGCCGTTTAGAATTCTTCCGCTTCGCTGGGTCCCTGCGCCGGCCGGCGCCGATCAACACAGAACTGTGCTAAGGCACTTCCGCGTCGCCCGGCCCACCGTCCGGAATCGTCTCGCGCAGCAAGTCGAAGAAGGCGCGCACCACGTGCACCGCGCGGCGGTCCTCCAGGCAGGCGGCGTATTGCACCGCCTCGAGCTTGGCGTCGCGCAGACTGAGCGTGTGGAGCCGCCCGTCGCGCAGGAATTCGCTCTCGAAAATAACCCCGATGCCGAGCCCGGCGGCGACCGCTTCGCGCACCGCCTCGCGGCTGCCGATCTCGATGGTTCGGCGCGGCGTGACGCCGCGTTCGCCGAGCGCCGCCTCGAACACCGCGCGGGTGGTCGACCCGGCCTCGCGCAGGATCAGGGTCTCGCCGGCGATCTCTTCGAGCCGCAGGCTGCGCCGCCGCGCCCAGGGGTGGCCGCGGTTGACGAAGACGAGCTGGCGGTCGCGGCGGATCGGCAGGGCGTAGATGCGCGGGTCCGGCTCCAGCTCGGCCAGCACGGCGATCTCGCTGCGCCGGGCCAGGAGCGAATCCCGGACCTCGCCGGAATTGCCGAAGCTGAAGGCGAGCTGCACCCCTGGATGGCGCCGGCTGAAGGCGGCCAGGAGGGGAATGACATGGGTGGGCGCGTCGGCGCTGACCCGGAGCTGCCCGCCGGTGAGGCTGCGCGCGCCGGCCAGCAGGTGTTCGGCCTCGTCTTCGGCCGAACTCCAGCGCCGGGTCACGTCGAGCAGTTGGCGGCCCAGGTCGGTCAGCTCGACGCCGCGCCCGCGGCGCTGGAACAGGCGTACCCCGTAGCGCTCCTCCAGCGCCTTCACCTGGCCGGAGAGGGTCGGCTGCGTGACATTGAGCATTTGCGACGCGCGGGTATAGCCGCCCGCCGAGGCGACCGCGTGAAACGCTCGGAGGTGGGCATATCCTATAGACATGATCTATATTATATATATGTAACATCGATTTGATAAATATTTCTCGGATCGTCATATTGGCGGCATCACAACGCAACAAGGTGCCGGCCCATGAACAAGCCCGACAGCCCCCCCGACAACCCTGGGGTTTCCCTGTCGCCAACTGGCGATCCCTGGCTGCTGACGCCGGGTCCCCTCACGACCTCGCCCGAGGTGAAGCAGGCGGCGCTGCACGATTACGGCTCCCGCGACAGCCATTTCATCGCCGTCAACCGGCGCATCCGCGAGGCGCTTGTCGAAATTGCCGGCGGCCGTGACAGTCATGTCTGCATCCCGCTCCAGGGCAGCGGCACCTTCGTGGTCGAGGCCATGCTCGGCAGCTTCGTGCCGCGCGACGGCAAGGTGCTGGTCCTGGTCAACGGCGCCTATGGCACGCGCATTGTGAAGATCTGCCGGGTGATGGGCCGCGACTTCGTCACCCAGGAGGCCCCGGAAGACGTACCCAACGACCCCGAGGCACTCGAGCGGACGCTCGCCGGCGATCCCGAGATCACCCATGTGGTGGCGGTGCACTGCGAGACCACCTCGGGCATTCTCAATCCGATCGAGGATATCGCCCGAATCACGGCGCGCCACGGCCGCGGTTTCCTGATCGACGCCATGAGCGCCTTCGGCGCCGTGCCGCTCGATGCCCGCGAGGTCCCCTTCGACGCGGTCGTCGCCTCGTCGAACAAATGCCTCGAAGGCACGCCGGGGGTGGGTTTTTGCATCGCCCGCAGCGAGGCCCTGGCGAAGACCGAGGGCAATTCCCATTCCCTCAGCCTCGATCTCTACGACCAGTACATGTCGATGGAGAGGAACGGCCAGTGGCGCTTCACGCCGCCGGTGCAAACCATTCTCACCTTCGACCGGGCGCTTCAGGAGTTCGCCGCCGAGGGCGGTGTCGAAGGCCGCGGCGGCCGCTACCGGAAAAACTGCCGGATCCTGGTGGACGGCATGCGCCGGCTCGGCTTCCAGACCCTGCTGCCGGACGAGCTTCAGGCGCCGATCATCGTCACCTTCCACATGCCGGCCGACCCGCGTTTCCAGTTCGAGGCTTTCTACGACGGCCTGCGCCGGCGCGGCTACGTCATCTATCCGGGCAAGCTGACGGTAGCGGAGTCCTTCCGCATCGGCTGCATCGGCCGCCTGGGCGAAGAAGAAATGCGCGGCGCGCTGGGCGCCGTCGAAGATCTGCTCTCCGACATGGAAGTGGAGAGCTGCGCGCCCGCGGCGGCCTGATCGGGCGGCCAAGGGTTGAGTTTCGAACCAGAACCCCCACGAGGAGACATGAAATGGGCGTGACAGCGGATTACGTTTACACCCGCGGCTACCGCGGCAAGGTGAAGGCCTTGATTCTCGACTGGAGCGGCACCACGGCGGACGCCTACGTGCTCGCCCCGGCGGTCGTCTTCGTCGACGTGTTCAAGAAGCACGGCGTCGAGATCTCCATGGCCGAGGCGCGCGGGCCCATGGGCCTGCGCAAGGACCTCCACATCAAGTCGCTCACCGAGGTGCCGGAGATCGCCGAGCGCTGGAAGGGCGTGCACGGCAACCATCCCGGCCAGGCTGAGGTGGACGCCATGTTCACCGACTTCGTGCCGATGCAGCTCGAATGCCTGCGCGAGTACACCGCGCTCCTGCCCGGCGTCGCCGAGACGACCCAGAAGCTGCAGGCCGAGGGCATCAAGATCGGCAGCTCGACCGGCTTCCTCCGCGCGATGGTCGACATCCTGGAAGAGGACGCCAAGACGCAGGGCTACGTGCCCGACGCCTCGGTCGCCGGCGACGAGGTGGAGCACGGCGCCCGTCCGAAGCCCTTCATGGTCTACAAGAACCTCGACATGCTCGACGTTCATCCGATCCAGTCGGTGGTCAAGGTCGACGACACCATCTCCGGCGTCGGCGAGGCGCTGGAGGCCGGCTGCTGGGGCGTCGGCATCGCGCGCTACAGCAACTACATGGACGTGGACAGCTTCGCCCACGAGAAGAGCCTCTCCGAGGCGGAGATCGCGCGCCGCCTCGCCTTCACCCGCGAGACCCTGCGCAAGGCGGGCTCCCACTACGTCATCGACACCTTCGACGAACTGCCGGCGGTGATCGAGGACGTCAACGCTCGGCTCGCCCGGGGCGAGAGGCCGTAACCAGGCGGCATCGCCCGATGGCCGAACCTGGAACCGTCGCAGCCACGGCGCCGGCGCAGTCGGAGGGAGAATCGAACCTCTCCCACCTGCGCCGGCGTTGGGCCGAGCGGTCGGCCCATGGCGAAACCGACGCGCTGCTCGCCGAGGACGCGCGCTATTTCCTGCACCAGTCGGTCTCGACCCCCTGCCTATCGGCGATCCGCAAGGCCGAGGGCCTCTGGATCGAGGATCTCTCCGGCCGGCGCTTCATGGACTTTCACGGCAACTCGGTGCACCACATCGGCTACGGCCATCCGCGCCTGATCGCCGCCATCAAGGCCCAGCTCGACGAGCTCTCCTTCGCGCCGCGCCGCTATGCCTGCGAGCCGGCGGTGGCGCTGGCGCGTAAATTGGCCGAGGTCTCGCCCGGCAACCTCTCCAAGGTGCTCTTCGCGACCGGCGGCTCGGACGCCATCGAGATCGCCCTCAAGGTCGCCCGCGCCGCCACCGGGCGCTTCAAGACCGTCTCCTTCTGGGACGCCTATCACGGCTCCGGCTTCGGCGCGGTGAGCGTCGGCGGCGAGGCGCTGTTCCGCTCGGGGCCGGCCGGGCCGCTCCTGGCCGGCAGCGAGCACGTGCCGGTCTACGACTGCTACCGCAACCCCTTCGGCTATTCCCACACCGGCCGCGAACCCCATAGCGAGGCTTGCGGAAAAGTCTGTGCCGCGCTCATCCGCACGGTGCTGGAGAAGGAGGGCGACGTGGCGGCGGTGGTCGCCGAGCCGATGCGCGCCGTGCCCTATATCGCGCCGCCCGGCTTCTGGCCGGCGGTCCGCCAGGCCTGCGACGATCACGGCACCCTGCTGATCTTCGACGAGATCCCGACCGGCCTCGGCAAGACCGGGCGGCTCTTCGCCTCGGAGCACGAGGGCGTGGTGCCCGACATCCTGGTCCTCGGCAAGGCGCTCGGCGGCGGCATCCTGCCGATCGCCGCTGCCCTCTGCCGGCCCGAGCTGGACGTGGCCGGGGCCTGGGCGATCGGCCATTACACCCACGAGAAGAACCCGGTGACCACGAGAGCGGCCCTCACCACCATCGAGATCATCGAGGACGAGGGGCTGGTCGCGCGGGCCGAAGAGCTCGGGGCCCATGCCCTCGAACGCCTCAACGAGATGATGGACAGGCACACGATCATCGGCGACGTGCGCGGGCGTGGGCTCCTCATGGGGGTCGAGTTGGTCAGCGACCGGGAGACCCGCGCGCCGGCCAACGACGACGCCGAGGAGGTCTTCTACCGCTGCCTCGAGCGCGGCCTCAGCTTCAAGATCACCATGGGCAATATCCTCACCCTCGGCCCGCCGCTCACCATTTCGCGCGACGAGCTCGACCGGGCGCTCGATATCCTCGACGAGAGCCTGGGCGAAGTGGCGGCGTAACGCCCGACTTCACACCACAAGGCGATCTCTTGGAAAGCCGTAGAGGCGCTCGCGATGCACCAGGTGCACGAAGAAATCGGGCCGGAACAGGCCGCTCACTACCGGATCGAGCACGTTGAGCCCGCCGGTATAGGCGCCGAAGGCGGGCAGCACCAGGCGCCGCCCGTCGCTCACGAAGCAGGGCGCCGAGATGCGCTTGGGCGGCAGGTGGACGGCGGCCTTGGGGTGCCAGTGGCCGGAGACCTCGCCCGCCACCCCGCGAGATCTTGCGTTTTGGTTCTGCGCGCGGTGGCGGAAGGCGAGCGGCGCGTCGATCAGCTCGGCCTCGATGCGTCCGCCCAAATCGTCCGGCGGCTCCGGGTCGTGGTTGCCCGCGATCCAGACCCAATCGCAGGCCGCCGTGAGCCGCCTCAGCCGCGCCCGGTCGGCAGCGGCCAAACGCTCGCCGGCACCGCCGTCATGGAAGGAATCGCCGAGGCAGATGACCCGCGTCGGCCGATGTTTTCCGACCAGGGCCTCGAGCCGGCCGAGCGTCGCCCGGGTGTCGTAGGGCGGCAGGAGCTGGCCCCGCGCCGCGAAGGCCGAGCCCTTCTCCAAGTGCAGATCGGCCACCACTAGGGTCTGCCGGTCCGGCCAGAGGAGCGCGCCGGAGGGGTCGGCGCTCAGCACCGCGCCGTTCAGCCGGATCTCGGCAGCACCGTTTTTCGTTTCCCCCTCCTGTCTGCGCACACTCATAGAGGCAGCTCCGCCTGCTCGACCTCTGCCGTCGCCTCGGCGATCA
>JAUVQB010000029.1 GCA_030598385.1 Alphaproteobacteria bacterium
CCTCGGCGGTCCGGTCGGTCACGTAGTAGGTGCCGTCCAGCAGCTCCGTGTGATCGGCATCCCAGTTCTCGGACTCGAAGTCCCAGCCGATCAAATGGGCCCGCTTCTCCGGGTCCGCGAGGAAGCGCCGCAAGCGCCGGGTAAGCACGGCCTGAAAATGCGACAGCGTCCGCATGTCCGTGTCGCCCGTCACCGCCAGCAGGTCCTTCTGGCTGACGCGACCGCCCTTCTTGGCGAACAGCTCCAAGCGGCGCTTGTGCGGCTCGGACAGGCCATGCAGCAGTCGCGTGGCCATGTCCTCGCTCAGGTCGACCGGTGCACGCCAGCTTAGGCTCGCGCCCGACCTGTCACCCTTCGCGACGTCCAGCGTCTCGCCGGCAAATTTTTCGATGATCTCGCGCTGCGCCTCATGGGACAGCTGGCGGAAATCGGATTGCTCGATCACAATCCGCATGGCTTTGGTCCCTCCGTACTCTGTTTTACGCCTCAGATGGCTGACCCTTGTCGGGCTTAATCTCCGATCTTAGCGCGGCCGAACGGAAATTGCATGACAAAGGAAGACAAAAGATCGCCAATCTGAGACATCCTCCGGCCTCACGGCGACAGAATCCGCTCCGCCTCCGCAAGATCCTCGGGCCGGTTGGCGTTGAAGAAGGGATCGACCGGCCCCCAGGGGCTCGCGAGGTCGGGAAAATCCACCTGCACCAGTTCGTAGCGCGCGGTGAAGATATCCACCTTGCGGATATCGTCCTCTACCAGCGCCTGGCGCAGCGCCTCTCGCAGGGCCAGGGGCCAGAGGCCGAAGACCGGATGATCGCGGCCGCGCGACTGGGCGCAGGCCAACTGGGCGCCAGCTTCCTCGGTTTCGGCCCAGAACCGCATCACCAGGTTGTGAGGAAAGAACGGCGCATCGCAGGCGAAGGTCGCCAGCCACATGGCTTCCGGCGCGGCCTCCGCCGCCCAATCGAGCCCCGCCAGCACGCCGGCCAGCGGCCCGGCGAAACCCGTCACGCCGTCGGCGATGACCGGCAGCTCGAAGTCGGCGAAGCGTGCCGGATCGCCGTTGGCGTTGATCGCCAGCGCGTCGACCTGGGAATGGGCCCGGGCGATGACGTGGGAGATCAAGTATTCGCGGCCCAGCGACTGCAGGCACTTGTCGCCGCCGCCCATGCGCCGCGACCGGCCGCCCGCCAGGATGACGCCGGCGATCGCCGGCCGCCGCGGGACTCCAGGGGGGACTCCGGGCGGCATCCCGAGTGGATTTTCGGTGTCGGGCTCACTCGGCGTCGTCATGGCTTGCCTTGCGCTGGTGGCGGCGGTCTTCCTCGTGCGCCGCATCGCTCGCCTGGTCGTAGACGATGCGGTCCTCGCCCGACAGCGCGATGAAGCGCTTGCCCTTGGCGCGGCCGATCAGGGTGAGCCCCGCCTGGCGGGCGAGATCGACGCCCCAGGCGGTGAAGCCGGAGCGCGAGATCAAAATCGGGATCTCCATCTGCACGGTCTTGAGCACCATCTCCGAGGTCAGGCGGCCGGTGGTGTAGAAGATCTTGTCGGCGGCGGTGAGGCCGTTCATGAACATATAGCCGGCGATCTTGTCGACCGCGTTGTGACGCCCGACGTCTTCCATATAAATGAGCGGCCGCTCGGCCTCGCAGAGCACGCAGCCGTGGATCGCCCCGGCGCTCAAATAGAGGCTCGGGGCGCTGTTGATACGGCGCGACAGGGCGTAGAGCCAGGACGTCTTGAGCACCGCGTCGGGGTTGAGCTCGATGTTCTCGAACTTCTCCATGATATCCCCGAACACCGTTCCCTGGGCGCAGCCCGAGGTGCGGATCTTCTTCTTCAGCTTCTCCTCGTAGTCGGTCTGGCGCTCGGTGCGCACGACCACCGTCTCGATATCCTCCTCGTAGTCGATGCCGGTGATCACGTCGTCGGCCAGCAGCATGTTCTGGTTCAACAGGAAGCCGACCGCGAGATAATCGGGATAGTCGCCGATCGTCATCATGGTGACGATCTCCTGGCCGTTGAGGAACAGGGTGAGCGGCCGCTCGGCCACGACCGCCGTCTCGACCGCCGCACCTTGCTCGTCGAGCCCGCGGACGCGCTCGGTGAGGCGTGTGTCCTCCGGGTCCGGGCGCAGCAGGAAATCGCCCAGCTCGGCCTCATCGGCGGACTTCGCCCGGCCGCGCCGGACGACCCGCACCTGCGCCTCTGTCCTCGTAGTCCTGTTCATATTCCGGTTCGCGGGTCTCAAAGATCGCGCCGCCACGGGCAGCTAAAGAGCACACCACTATGCGCGACCGGCGACAGGCCGACAAGACACCGCCGAGCCGCAGAGATCCACGGAAGGCCCTGCCTCGAGGCACTGCAATTTCTGTGGATTTGCGTGAAAATGTAGAATAAACATAAATATGCATAAATTCGCGCAAGAGATTGAACCTCGTCAGGCCAAATGATCGAGTTCGGCCAAGCCTTCGCCGCGGCGTTCCACCTCATCGCCAGCTTGGATGCCGGTCTGGTGGAGATCGTGGCGCTGTCGCTCAGGATCAGCCTGAGCGCCGTCGCGCTGGCCGCCCTGGTCGGCCTGCCGCTGGGGGCTGCGGTCGCGCTCTACCGCTTTCCCGGCCGCCTGGCGGTCGCCGCCCTGCTCAACGCCTTCATGGGCCTGCCGCCGGTGGTCGTCGGCCTCATCGTTTATCTGCTGCTGTCGCGCAGCGGTCCGCTCGGCGTGCTTGGCCTGCTGTTCACGCCCGGCGCCATGATCGTCGCCCAATGGCTGCTGGTGACGCCGATCGTCGCGGCGCTCGCCCTGCAGACGGTCGCCGACCTGCATACCGAATACGACGAACAGCTGCGCTCCCTCGGCGCGACGCCCGGCCGTGCGCTCTGGACCCTGCTGTGGGACGGGCGCCTGAGCCTGGTCACCGCCGTGCTGGCCGGCTTCGGCCGGGCCAGCGCCGAGGTCGGCGCGGTGATGATCGTCGGCGGCAATATCAACCATGTGACGCGGGTGATGACCACGGCGATCGCGCTCGAGACCAGCAAGGGCGACCTGGCGCTGGCGCTCGGGCTCGGGCTCATTTTGATTTGCCTGGCGCTCGCCATCAATTTCACCGCCATGGCGGTGCGCGACCTCGCCCGAGTGCGTCATGCCTGACTCGATTCTACCTCTCAGCCTCGAATCCGTGACCTACGAGGCACGGGGCCAGCGCCTGATCGATCGCCTGAGCCTGGTCTTCGGCGCCGGCCCGCGCAGCGTCGTGCTGGGCCCCAACGGCGCCGGCAAGAGTTTGCTGCTGCGCCTCTGTCACGGTTTGCTGCGGCCGACCTCGGGGCGCGTCGCCTGGGCCTGCCCCGGGGCCGGCGCCGCCCGGCACCAGGCCATGGCGTTCCAACGGCCCGTGCTGCTGCGCCGCTCGGCGCTCGCCAACGTGGCCTATCCACTCGCCCTGCGCGGCGTCGCCCGCCGGCGCCGCAAGGAGCTGGCCCTGGCAGCCCTCGAACGCGCCGGCCTGGCCGAGCTGGCCCAGCGTCCGGCGCGGGTGCTCTCCGGCGGCGAGCAGCAGCGCCTGGCGCTCGCCCGCGCCTGGGTGCAGGCGCCCCAGGTGCTGTTCCTCGACGAGCCGACCGCAAACCTGGACCCCGGCGCCACCCGGCGGATCGAGGCGCTGATCGACGGCTTTCACCAGAACGGCACCAAGATCGTCATGACCACCCATGATTTGGGCCAGGCCCGCCGGCTCGCCGACGAG
This sequence comes from Alphaproteobacteria bacterium, assembly GCA_030598385.1. Lineage (GTDB taxonomy): Bacteria > Pseudomonadota > Alphaproteobacteria > Kiloniellales > JAKSDN01 > CALJXB01. Next base: position 3,753 of record JAUVQB010000029.1, read on the forward strand.
GTGCTGTTCCTGCATCGCGGCCGGTTGGTGGAGCACGCTGCCGCCGGGACCTTCTTCGACCGGCCCCAAAGCCGCGAGGCGGCGGCCTTCCTCAACGGAGACCTGCTATGGTAACCCGCCTCTCGGCGTTGGTCCTGGCCCTGAGCCTGCTCGCCGGCGGACTCGAGGCGCGCGCCGCCGAGGAGAAAACCGAGCGCTTCATCACCGTCGCCTCGACCACCTCGACGGAAAACTCCGGCCTCTTCGACCACCTGCTACCCCTCTTCACCACGGCAAGCGGCATCGCGGTGCGGGTGGTGGCGGTGGGCACCGGCCAGGCCATCGCCCTGGCGCGCAACGGCGACGCGGACCTGCTCTTCGTCCACCACAAGCCATCGGAAGAGGCCTTCGTCGCCGACGGCTTCGGCGTCGAACGCTTCGACGTCATGTACAACGACTTCGTCCTGGTCGGCCCGTCCGGCGATCCGGCGGGGGCCGGGGGCCTGGCCGAGGCGCCGGCGGCGCTCGCCCGGATCGCCGCGGCCGAAGCGCTCTTCGCCTCGCGCGGCGACGACAGCGGCACCCACAAGACGGAGCTCGGCCTGTGGCGGGCGGCCGGGGTCGACGCCGCGGCGGCCAGCGGCACCTGGTACCGCGAGACCGGTTCCGGCATGGGCGCGACCCTGAACGCCGCCAGCGCCATGGACGCCTATGCGCTGACCGACCGGGCGACCTGGCTCAAGTTCGCCAACAAGGGTGATCTGGAGGTCCTGGTCGAAGGCGACCGGCGCCTGTTCAACCAGTACGGCATTATCCTGGTCAGCGCGGCGAAGCACCCCCACGTGAAGTCCGCCGACGGCGAGGCCTTCATCGAGTGGCTCATCTCGCCGGCCGGCCAGGCGGCCATCGCCGCCTACCGCATCGAGGGCGCGCCGGCCTTCTTCGCCAACGCCCGCATGGCCGGCGGCTGAGCCGGAGCGATGGGCGTCTTACCGGCAAAACGATGATTGGTGGTTACGCCTACGCGCTGCCGGTGAACGGCGGACAAGAGGATCAGTTGGCGGGCGTGCTCGGCGTCCAGGCGGCGGCCGCATCACGCGCCGCGCCGATCTCGGCCTCGTTCAGATAGCGCGACACCGCCTCCAGGTTCTGCTGGGCGCCGGGGTAGTTGGCGCGCTTGGCCAGGAGGAACCAAGTGTAGGCCTCGCGCCAGGTGGCGATCTCGTTGGAGCGCTCGGCGAGCAGCAGCCCGGTGTTGTACTGGGCGCCGGCGATGCCGCTGTCGGCGGCGGTGCGGCACAGCGCGAGCGCCCGTTCCAGGTCGCGCTCCACCGTCTTGCCCTCGTCGACCAGCAGGCACATGAGGTAGCTGGCCATGGGGTGCGCCTGGTCGGCGGCCGGTCCCAGCCAGCGCGCCGCCGCGCCCTGGTCCTGGGCCACGGCGCCGGGATCGCCGGTGCCGCCGGCCCCGTTGTAGTAGATCATGCCGAGGTTGAACTGGGCGTCGCGATGGCCCTGAGCCGCCGCCTTCTCGTACCAGGCGGTGGCGGTCAGGTAGTTGCGGATGACGCCCTCGCCGTGGTCGTAGAGCACGCCCAGATAGTATTGGGCGGTCGCGTCGCCGGCCTCCGCCGCGGGCTCCAGCTCCTCCAGCGCGGTCACATAGTCGCCGTCCAGAAAGGCCTGCCAGCCACTCTCCACGTCGGCAGCCGCCGGACCCGCAAGGCCCAGAAGCAGGGCTAAAAGGCCGGTTTTCAGGCCAATTTTCAGGGGTGATCGCATGGCCGACTCCGTGTTCAGCTTCGCCCTATCTAGCCGCGAAGGCGCTGTCTCGTAAACGCCCTATTGTGCCGAATAAGCCTCAACCGAGCGTTAAGGCCGCCGGACGGCTCACGGCCCGTTGAAGCGCACGGTGCCAGTGCCCGCGAGGTCGTAGCCGCCCATCTGGGCGGCGCGCTCGGCAAAGGCCGGGCTGCGGGCGAAGGCCAGCAGGCGCTGCATCGGCGGCTCGAAATAATCGCGCCGCCGCATCAAGAGGTCGTAGCGCTCCTCGGCGAGCGGCACGAAATCGAGCTTGAGGGTGCGCGCCGCCGCTTCCACCGCCAGGCCGGCGTCGGCCCGGCCCTCGAGGATGGCGAGGCCCAGGTCGGTCTCGCTGCGCGCCGTCGAGTCGATGAAATTCAGCTCCTCCGGCGCCATCCCCGCCTGTTCCAGCAGGTGGGCGAGCAGCAGATAGCTGCCGGCTTCGGGCTGGCGGGCCACGACCCGGGCGCCCTTGACCTTGAGGTCGCCGAGGCCATCGATGCCCAGGGGGTTGCCGGCGGCCACCACCAGGCCCTGGCGGCGCCGCGCCCATTCGACGAGGACGGCGCCCAGGGCCGGAAAGGTGCCGCTCACGGTGGCCACGTTGTAGTCCCCGGCCTCGGCGTCGAAGAGATGCAGGCCGGCGGCGAGCGCCGCGCCCTCGCCGAAGCGCTTCAGCCCGTCGAGGCTGCCGCCGGGCAGGAGCGCGAGGCCGCAGCCCGATTCCTTCACGGCCCAGTCGAGCAGCGGGTCGTGGCTGCCGGCGATGACCGGCGGCGCCGCCTCGCGCGGGCGCTCGCCCTCCACCTTGTCGGCCAGCCAGAGGTCGATCAGGGTCTTGGGGAACAGCCACTTGCCGGTGACCCGGGTGCAGGGGATGGCTCTTTGGCGCACCAGTTCGTAGACCCGCCGCTCCTTGATCCGGAGATAGGCGGCGACTTCCTTGGTGGTCATGAAATCCGACATGCGCCTCGCCTCATGGCCCCACTTCGATTAGGGCCAAAAGGCCCTCGCAAGTCCCCGACTCCCATCGCTAGAATGCCGCGCCACGAGAAGAACGCAACGCCGGTCTTGCGGTTGATCTAGGATCCGCGAGAAACCGGCGAACCCGGGAGGCGGAGTTGACGTTGAATTGGCGCGGCCGGCGCGTACTCGTCTGCGACTGCGAAAAGACCATGCCGCTCGCGGCGGAGGCGCTGGCCGATGCCTGCCGCAAGGCGGGCGGCACGGGTGAGATTAGCGGCGAGATCGAGCTCAACACCCAGCTCTGCCGCGCTCAGCTCGACAACTTCGAGCGCGCCCTCGCGGACGGCGAGCCGCTGTTGGTCGCCTGCACCCAGGAAGCGCCCCTCTTCGCCGAGGTGGCGAGCGAGCTCGAGTCCGAAACCCCGCTCGCCTTCCTCAACATCCGCGAAACCGCCGGCTGGTCCGACGAGGCGGCAGGCGAAAACGCCCAGGCGAAAGTCGCGGCGCTGATTGCCGCCGGCGCGGTGGAAGTCGAGCCGACTCCGACGATCGCCTTCCAGTCCGCGGGCGTCTGCCTGATATACGGGCGCGACGAAAGCGCGCTCGCAGCCGCCAAGCAACTGGCCGGCCGGCTCGACGTCACCGTCCTCTTTAACGAGCCCGGCGAGATGTTGCCGCCGCCGGTCATGGACGTGCCGATCTTCCGCGGCACCATCGTCCAGGCCAGGGGGCACCTGGGCGCCTTCGCCATCAACGTGAACGGCTATGCCCCGGCCCGGCCGGCGGCACGTGAGCGCCTCGACTTCGACCCGCCGCGCGACAACGCCTTCTCGGAATGCGACCTGATCCTCGACCTCACCGGCGGGCCGCCGCTGTTCCCGGCCGAAAGCCGGCGCGACGGCTATCTGCGGCCCGACCCGGACAACCCGGCGGCGGTGCAACAGGCCCTGTTCGAGCTCACCGACATGGTGGGCGAATACGAGAAGCCGCGCTACGTGCGCTACGATGCGGACATCTGCGTGCACGGCCGCAGCCGCAAGACCGGCTGCACCCGCTGCCTCGACGTCTGCCCGACCTCGGCGATCGCCTCGGCCGGCGACACCGTGGAGATCGATCCGCGGGTCTGCGCCGGCTGCGGCGCCTGCGCCAGCGTCTGCCCGACCGGCGCCGTGAGCTACCAGGTCCCCGCCGGCGACACGGTCTACGACCGGCTGCGCAGCCTGCTGGAGGCCTATCTGAAGGCGGGCGGGGCCGATCCCATTCTGCTGCTGCACGACGACCGCCACGGCGCCGAGATGATCTCGCTGATCGCCCGGCTGGGGCGCGGGCTGCCGGGCTCGGTCTTGCCGTTCCACGTCAACGAGGTGACTCAGGCCGGGCTCGACCTGCTCGCCATGGCGCTGGCCTATGGGGCCGGTCAGATCGCCATCCTGGTCGGCCCGGACAAGGCCGGCGAACTGGACGGCCTGGCCGGCCAGATCGGCCTGGCCGAGGCGGTCACCGACGGCCTCGGATACGGCGGCGGCCGAATCCACGTCCTGGACCAGCGGGACCCCACCGAAGTCGAGGCGGCGCTGTACGGCCTGGCGTCCGGCGCCGGCGAACGCCCGCCGCCCGCGCCCGGCAACTTCCTTCCCATGGGCGGCAAGCGCACGCGCATGTTGCTCGCCTTGCGTCACCTCTACGAGGTGGCGCCCCAGCCGCAAGAGGTCTTGGCCCTGCCGCCCGGCGCGCCGTTCGGCGCCATCCAGGTGGACACCGCCGGCTGCACCCTTTGCCTCTCCTGCGTCGGCGCCTGCCCGACCGGCGCGCTCAGCGACGACCCCGACCGGCCGTGGATCGGCTTCAACGAGGAGGCCTGCGTGCAGTGCGGGCTATGCCGCGCCACCTGCCCCGAGAGTGTCATCGCGCTCGAGCCCCGGCTCAACTTCGCCGACGCCGCGCGAGGCACGGTCACGCTGAACGAGGCCGAGCCGTTCCTTTGCATCCGCTGCGGCAAGCCTTACGGGGTGCAGCAGACCATCGAACGCATCGCCGATCAGCTCGCCGGCAAGCACCCGATGTTCGGCGACGACGCGCAGATCCAGCGCCTCATGATGTGCGACGACTGCCGGGTGATCGTCCAGTTCGACGTGCCCGACGCCCCGATGGCCGGGCCGCCGCGGCCCAAGACGAGGACCACCGACGATTACCTGCGCGAGCGCGAGATCGAGGAAGCCCGCGCCAAGCTGCTGGACGAGCGCGCCCGCGAAGGCGCGAAAGGCAATGGGTCGGGCAACGGTGGGGACCCGCCCGACGGCAAGGGTTCTTAAAGAGCTTGAGGCGACTCCAAGGGGCAGCGTAGCTAAAGACCCGTCCGAGAGATCCCATGTCCGAAGACCTCGATCCCCGCCTCCATCCCCTGCGCGACGACCTGGCCGGCGCCGAGCTCGACGGCCGGGTCGATCGCCCGCGCTTCGCCGAGGCCCGGACGGCCCAGGTGGCGGCCGGCATGGTGGACCTGCGCCGCGCACCCGCCCCCGGCGCCATGCTGGTGAGCCAACTGTTCCACGGCGACGAGGTCCGGATCTACGAGGCCAAGGACGGCTGGGCCTGGCTGCAGCACGCGGGCGACGGCTACATGGGCTATGCCGACGCCGCGGCGCTCGGCGAGGCGGTCGAGGTCCCCACCCACTGGGTGCGGGTGCCGCGCAGCCTCGTGTTCCCGGCGCCGGACGAAAAGGCCCCGCCGCTCGACGCGCTGCCCATGACCGCCAGGGTCCGGGTCCTGTCCCAACAGGAAAAATACAGCGAGGTTGCCTGGGGCGCCGGCACCGGCTGGGTGCCGTCGCGCCATCTTCTGCCGAGCGGCGAGATCGTCGAGGACTTCGTCGCCACGGCCCTGGCCTTCCTCGGCGTGCCCTACCTCTGGGGCGGGCGGAGCAGCCTCGGCCTCGACTGCTCGGGCCTGGTCCAGGTCGCGCTCTCTGCCGCCGGCATGGCCTGCCTGCGCGACAGCGACATGCAGGAGGCCAGCATCGGCGAGCCGCGCCCGCTCGACCAGCCGGCGACCCGCGGCGACTTCTTCTACATGCCCGGTCACGTGGCGATCGCGCTCGACGCCTGGCGGGTGGTGAGCGCCAACGCCCACGACATGATGACCAGCATCGAGCCGCTCGAAGACCTGGTCGCGCGCGTGCAGGCCGAAAGCGGCCGGGGCGTTACCGCCATCCGACGGCCGCGGGCCCAAGTTTGAAGTCATGATCCGCAACGGCTAGTGTGGCCCGCATTCGCTGCGATAAGGGGGGACTCGCATGAGCAATGTGACCAACATCGAAACCCTGAAGGCCGCCTGGGACGCATTGGGACGCGGCGACTGGGACGCGCTCACCGCCGCCTACACCGACGACATGATCTTCGTGATCCCCGGACAGAACGACATCATCTCCGGCAAGGCCGCGTTCCGCGCGGCGCTCGAAAACATCGCCGATGCCCTGCCGCCGGGCTTCGACA
>JAUVQB010000006.1 GCA_030598385.1 Alphaproteobacteria bacterium
ACTCCGAAGCACCGGTCGCCGTGGGCGTCGCCAACAACGGCGGGCTCGTCGAGGTACTTTCGACGGGCGACGGCGAAACCTGGTCGATCATCATCACCTCGCCGAAGGGCATGTCCTGCCTGGTGGCCGCCGGCGAAGGCTGGCGCGTGTTCGAAGACCAGATCGCCCAAGACCCCGAAGCCTGAGCCGGGCCCGCCTGGGTCTTGGGCTGGGGTTTAGCTTCCCTAGGGACTAGCTTCGAAGGCCGGGTGGACGACCCGATCGCCCGGCCGAATTCCCAAACGATTTGCCATACCTCCGTTGATCTCGAGCACGGCGCGCACCCGTGCGTCCGAGTCAATCGTCGTCAGCGACAAGGGCACCGCGCGTTCGACGACCTTCACGATGACCCCGTCCTCGGCGACAAACAGCATATCGAGCGGGATCACCGTATTCTTCATCCACATGGAAACCTCGCGCGCCGGGCGGTAGATGAACAGCATCCCGGCATCCGCCGCCAGGCTGTGCCGATACATCAGGCCTTGCGACTGCTGCTGCGGGCTGACGGCGAGCTCGACGTCGAAGGCCCGCTCAGACCCGTCGGCCAAGTGCAGGACCAAGCTGTCGCGCCCGAAAGAGGCCAATCCCTGTTGGGCGTCCGCCGGGCCCGTGCCGACCGTCAGCCAATTGAGGCCGAGAAACAGGCCGAAGACGATCGCGCGCAACCCGCCGGCTCGTGACCTCATAACGCTTTAATCCTGCACGACCTGTGCGGCCAGGCGCCGCACCTCGGGGCGGACCGGCCCGGCGTGCGGCGGGTCGGCAAGGCTCGTGAACCAGTGGTCCGGCGGGTTGCGCCCCTTGCTGTGACGCCAGCGGAGGTCACGCAGGACGGCCTCGGCCGGCGGCGGCAAGCGCCCGGGCGGCTGCCCCGGTTGGAAATGTCCGTTCAACAGGCCCCAAACTCCGGTCCAGCAGCGGGCAACAGACCAGGGATTGTAGCCGCCGCCGCCCAGCACCAGAAGCCGCGGCGCCAGGGTCCTCATCGCCGCAACGACGCCCCATATGGCCCGGTTGGAGAGCGCCAGCTTGCTCTGGGGGTCGTCGTCCAGGGCATCGGCGCCGCCCTGCAGAACCACCGCGTCCGGCGCGAAGGCCTCGGCCAGCGGCAGCACCGCCCGGTCCAGGAGAAAGGCCATTTCGTCGTCGTGGAAGCCCGGCGGCACCGGCAGATTGCGGGCTGCGCCGCCCGCCCGGTCGGCGGCTGTCCCCTCACCCTCCGTATCCCCGCCGGCCATGGGCCAGCGCCCCGCCTCGTGCAGCGAGACGGTGAGGACCCGGGAGTCGCCGGCGAAGGCCGCCTGGACCCCGTCGCCGTGATGGGCGTCCACATCCAGGTAGAACACGCGCCTCACTCCTTGATCGAGCAGCCGCAGGATGGCCAACACCGGATCGTTGAAATAGCAGAAGCCGCTGGCCCGGTCCGGCCGGCCGTGGTGGGTGCCGCCCGCCGGATTGTAGACAGTCCCGCCGTCGCGGATCAGCGCGGCGCCGAGCAGGGAGCCGCCGCAGGCGGTGGCCGGCCGGCGGAAGATCTCCGGGAACACCGGATTGCCGTTGCAGCCGATGTTGTAGCGCTGCCGCCGGTCCCGGCCGACGGTCTGGGAGGCTTCGGCCTCCACCAGGGCGGCGATGTAATCGCGGTCGTGGAAGCGGGCCAGCTCCTCCGGGCTCGCCACGGGACTGTCCAGATACTGGTCGTCCGGCAGCCAGCCGAGCGCGCGTGAGAGATCGATCACCGTGGAGACGCGCGGGATCGCGAGCGGATGGCCGGAGCCGTACCTGGAGCGCCGGTAGATCTCGCTGCCGATGAAGCGCGGTGTCTCGAGCATGTGGATCGTGGAACCTCCCGAACCCACCATAGGAACCTCGTCCGGGAAAGCCAACGCCGCGGACGGTAGTGGGTCAGTTTCAAATTTGTTGCGCTGAATGCGCAAAACAGACCCCAATGTCCGATGTCGGGGGCAAAGCGCACGTGTTCGGGAAGGGCCGAATTAGTCGCCTTTTAGCCAGAAGCGTAAATCACAGTCCCATGAGAGAGCGTAAAGAAGCCGGGTCAGGCGACGTCCGTCTCGACGTCATCGAACGGAACGCATTCGGGCAACAACTCCTTTAGAGTTGCGGCTACCTGTTGGGGATCACTCAAGAAGCGGAGGCCAACGACGGGACCATCCTGCCATACGACCTCGACCGGGAATTCGATAAACGTCTCGATCATGAGTCGTTGTCCCAAACTCAGATCGACGTGTTCTCCATCGCTGGAGCTTACCTTGGCCCCGACGGTGGAGATATCCAGAAGCACGCAGTCGGCCACCTGACCATCGTCGCCACAGATCAAACAGGCGGACAGCATCCCCGGGCCGCGCTTGGCGGATCGGCGGTCACGGTAGTCAATACCGGCCATTTTGTTTTCCATGTAGCTGCTTCGCTTATCCGACATAGATCCCTCTCGTGGCAGATTATCGGCTTCATTTTGAGATAGTGTTAACGCCGGGTGCGATTGAAGGACGGTTGGACAACACTCAGTGACCTGGCCGTTTAACCATTTCCGTTCCGGGTCATAACTCCCCGTCGTGGCACCAGAGAGATTAGGTCCGGACTTGGGAGCCAAGCGGACATAATCAGCTCGAAATCGGACATTCAGGGCATTGGTTCGGCAGGATTTCAAACTGAGACACTACCCCACGGCCGCTATGTAAAATGCCCTGGGTAACATGCCCTGCCGCCAGGGCATCTTGCGGGAATGGCGGTTCCGGCGCCCGGCTGGCATAGTTCGCTGCCGCCACGAAAGGCCAAGCCTGACCCCATGACCACCGCCGCCCCTATCGCCGTTCACCTTCATGCCGCGCGCCTGTCCTACGGCGGCGCCGTGGTCTTCGAGGACCTCGACCTGGACCTGCCCGCAGGCCGGATCACTTGCCTCCTGGGGCCGTCGGGCGTCGGCAAGACGAGCCTGCTGCGGCTGGTTGCCGGGCTCACCGACAACGATAGCGGCGGTGGCGGCGGTGGCACTGAGCTGCCGGGAACCGCCGCCGACCAGGGCGGCCGCGCGGTCCAGGGCCGAGTCGCCTATATGGCCCAGCAGGATTTGCTGCTGCCTTGGGCCAGCGTGCTGGGCAACGTGCTGTTGGGCCCGCGCCTGCGCGGAGAGCACCGCGACCCCGATATCGTCGAGCGGGCCCGCGATCTCATCGCCCAGGTCGGGCTGAAAGGGCGCGAGGCGGAGCTGCCGTCGCGCCTCTCCGGCGGCATGCGCCAACGGGTGGCGCTCGCCAGGACGCTGGCCGAGGACCGGCCCATCGTGCTGATGGACGAGCCTTTTTCTGCGCTCGACGCCATCACCCGATTTGCCCTGCAGGAGCTCGCCGCCAACCTGCTCGCCGAGCGCACCGTACTCCTGGTCACCCATGACCCGCTGGAGGCCCTCAGGCTGGGGCACCGAATCCACGTGATGTCCGGATCGCCGGCCCGTTTGGAGACGGCGCTGGATGTCGATGACGGGCGCACCGAGCTGCCGGCGCCGCCACGCGATCCCGCAGACGCCGATATCCTCGCCCGCCAGGCCGATCTCTTGAAGCGCCTCGCCCGCGCCCGCGACACTATGGCGGAACTGACATGAACCTGCTTCGCGGCCCCTTGATTTTCCTCGGCCTGCTGGCTGCCTGGCAGGCATTGGTCTCCCTGACCGGGGTCGAATCCTTCATCCTGCCGGCGCCGTTCGCCGTGGCCAAGGCGCTGGCGGCGCGCTGGGACCTGCTGGCCGAGCACGCCGGCGTGACGATCCTGGAGATTCTGCTCGGCCTCGCCTTCGGGTCCCTGCTGGGGGCGGCCAGCGCGCTTCTGATCGCCGCCTTCCGCCCGGCCCGGGACTGGCTGCTGCCGGTCCTGGTGGTGAGCCAGGCGGTCCCGGTCTTCGCGCTGGCGCCGCTTCTCGTGCTGTGGTTCGGCTACGGCCTCGCGTCCAAGGTCGTCATGGCCACCCTGATCATCTATTTCCCGGTGACCGCCGCCTTCTACGACGGCCTGAAGCGCACCGATCCCGGTTGGCTCGACCTGGCCCGGACCATGGGCGGGGGCCGCCTGGCGGTGCTGCGGGTGATCCGTATCCCGGCCGCCCTGCCGGCCCTCGCCTCGGGCCTGCGGGTGGCGACGGCGGTGGCGCCCATCGGCGCCGTGGTCGGCGAATGGGTCGGCTCCAGCGCCGGCCTCGGCTACCTCATGCTGCACGCCAACGCGCGCCTGCAGATCGACCTCATGTTCGCCGCCCTCTTCGTCCTGGCGGTGTTCGCCGTGCTGCTCTATTTCGCTGTCGACCGGGCCTTGCGGCTCGCCCTACCCTGGCAGGCAGAGCAGTCATGAGCGGCCCGACCCGGACCATGGCGGAACAGTTCTCGCGCCAGGCAGCGGCCTATGCCGCCAGCCCGACCCATGCTGCCGGCGACGACCTGGACCTGGTGCTGGACTTCGCGGCGCCGGGGCCGGGCGACACCTGCCTCGATCTCGCCACCGGTCCCGGCCACACCGCCGCTCGGCTGGCGGCCGCGGCAGGGTTTGTCGTCGGCCTCGACATCGCCCCCGGCATGATCGCGGTGGCGCGCGACCGGGCCGCCGAGATGGGCCTGGCGAACCTCGCCTATCTGATCGGCGACGTGCACGCCCTGCCGCTCCCCGCCCAACGGCTCGACCTGGTCGCCTGCCGCATCGCGCCGCACCACTTCCACGATGTCGGCGGATTCCTGCGCGAGGCGGCACGGGTCTTGAATCCGGGCGGCCGCCTGGTGGTCGAGGACAGCCTGGCGCCCGACCAGCCGGAGGTCGCCGGTTTCTTGGAAGACCTGGAGAAACGCCGGGACCCCACCCACGTCCATTCCTTGAGCCGGGCGGAATGGGAAGAGGCCTGCACCTACGCGGGACTTCGCATGGTGCGCGAGACGATCTATCGCAAGCGCCATCCTTTCGACCTCTGGATCCGCCGCACGGGCTTGGGCGAAGGCGAGATCGCGGGCCTGGTCGCGCACATCCTCGAGGCCCCGGAAGAGATCACGCGCGTCCTGTTCGAGATCGAGGGCGGCGAGATCGCGGCCCTCCTCGACCGCAAGCTCATCTTCCGCGCCGAACCGGCGACGGCCGGATAGCCCCAGGACCGTTAGAAGCTGGTGAGCGAGATCAGCAGGTAGCCCGCCAGCATGGCAACCGCCCAGAAGACCATGCTGCCGGTGCCGACCGAGCGGGCGAGCGCCCCCCCCGGCCCATGATGGCGGTAGACATGGTTCACGATGGTGCGGATCAGGCGCAGCATCGCGCTTCGCCCGGCCTGATCGACCGGCCCGAAGATCCGCGCGAAGGCCGCGACGAGACGCGGCAGGCCCTTGCGATAAATAACGTCGAAGTCGACGTTCACCGATGGCAGCTCGGGCGGATAGAGGCCGGTGCGCATGAGGAACACGAAGGCCAGCATGGCAAACAGCAAGAGCTGGCTCTGGTTGATGACGTGGGCCACCGTGTAGGGCTCGAAGGCTACCGGATAGGGAAGAATTGCGTAAAGCGGGCCCGGCCATACGCCAATGGCGATGCACAAAAACGACGCGATCCCCATGGCGGCCAACATGTTCTTTGGCGCTTCCTTCACGCGGATGCCGCTGTCGTGGAAGAAGAACGAGAAGAACGGGACCTTGATGCCCGAGTGATCGAGCACGCCGGCCGACGCGAACAGCAGCACAAGGAAGGTAATGGTGTAGCCCTCGTGGGCCGCGGCGGCGAGGATGAGCGACTTGGCGACGAACCCGCTGAACAGCGGAAAGGCGGAGATCGATGCCGAGCCGACAATGCAGAAGCCGGCGGTCAAGGGCATGCTCTTGTAAAGGCCGCCGAGGCTCGAGGCCTTGACGTGCCCCACCCTGTAGAGCACGGCGCCCATCGACATGAACAAGAGGGCCTTGTAGATGATGTGGACGAAGGCATGCGCTACTGCGCCGTTGATGGCGAGCTCCGTCCCGATGCCGATGCCGCAAACCATGAAGCCAAGCTGATTGTTGAGGCTGTAAGAGAGGACCCTCCGCAGGTCGTTCTCGATCACCGCGAAGAAGATCGGGAAGGCGGTCATGGCCGCACCGATATAGATCAGGATTTCGGTGCCGGCATAGCCGCGGGCGAGCGCGTAGACGGCAAGCTTGGTGGTGAAGGCGCTGAGCCAGACGGTGCCGCTGACCGTCGCCTCCGGGTAGGCGTCCTGCAGCCAGTTGTGCAGGAAGGGGAAGGCGCACTTGATGCCGAAGGCGAGGAAGATCAGGTTCGTACCCAGGCTGCCGAGCCCTAGGTTGCCGAAGGCGACCGACCCCGTCTCGGCGATGTGAAAAAGCGCACCGGCGAGCAACAGGACGCCCGAGCCAACCTGGATGATGAGATAGCGCATGCCGGCGCGGTAGGCGCGCTCGGTCCGGCGCGCCCATATCAAGAAGACCGACGCGATCGCCGTGATTTCCCAGAACACGAACAGCGTGATGAGGTCGCCCGCGTAGACCGCGCCGATGGCGCCGCCGGAATAGATCAGCGCCGCCACGTGCTGCAGCGTGTCCTCGACCTTGAGCGCATAGAGAATGCTGATCGCGGCGGCGGCGAAGAAGATGATGCCGAAGACATTGGCCAGGCGGTCGACACGCAGCGTCGTAAGCTCGAAGCCGAGGAACGGCACCTGCCCGTATGCGCCCGGCTCGAGCGAGAAGACAAAGGCGAGGCCGATGAGCGGCAGCGCCAGCATATAGGCGCTGCGCACCGTGCCGCGCAGGAACGGAACCGGCAGCGCGCCGAGGATCAGAATCAGGCCTGGGCTGAAATCAATCATCGCTGTCGTAGTAATCCTCGGGGCGCATCAAGAAGGTCCGCAGCCACTTGGCTATCAGCACCAGGCCGACATAGACGGTGAAGCCGAAGATGGCGTAGAAACCGAACAGGTACTCCGCCTCGGTCTCGGCGTGCTTTTCATAGAAGCCGTCGGCGAAAAACAAGCCGGCGCAGAGGACGACCAGGGCCCAGACGATCTTGGTGACATTGCGCGGCTCGTCGAGCCAATAGCGCTTCTCGCCGCTGGGCTGCTGGTCAGAGTGGTCCGTCATCCCCCTCCTCCGATCGGCTGCAGGAACGCGTACAAGTCATCGGCATAGAAGAACAGCACGAGAGAGGCGACCGCCGTGAAGCAGAGCGGCACGACGCAGAACAAAGGCGCCTCCCTGATCTCCCAACGCTCGCCGGAATCGGGATTGCCGGCACCTCCGGCCGGCAGGAAACCGCGTACCGCGACGGGAATCAGGTAGGCCACGTTGAGCAGCGAGGAGACCATCAGGACGCCGACGAGAATCGCCTGCCCACTCTCCGCCGCGCCCAACGCGATCTCCCACTTGCTCCAGGCGCCGCCCATGGGCGGCAGCCCGATGATGCTGAGGGAGCCCAGGAAGAAGGCCGCGAAAGTAAAGGGCATCTTCCGGCCCAGGCCGTGCATCTCGCTGATCTCGGTCTTGTGGGCGGCGACCAATATGGCGCCGGCGCAGAAAAACAGGGTGATCTTGCCGAAGGCGTGCATGGCGATGTGCATGGCGCCGCCAAGCACCCCGGTCGAGGTCGCCAGCATGGCGCCGAGGACGATGTAAGACAGTTGGCTCACCGTCGAATAGGCCAGCCGGGCCTTGAGGTTGTCCTTCGTCATGGCCACCAGCGAAGCGATGATGATGGTCGCCCCGGCGACGTAAGCGAGCCAAAGGCTGGCCCCGGTCGTGGTCAGAAGATCCAGGCCGAAAATGTAGATCACAACCTTGAGGACGGTGAACACGCCGGCCTTGACGACCGCCACCGCATGCAAGAGCGCGCTCACCGGTGTCGGCGCCACCATGGCCGCCGGCAGCCAGCGGTGGAACGGCATGACCGCGGCCTTGCCGATGCCGAACAGATAGAGCGCCATCAAGAGGACGACCAGGCCGTCCGAGGCCTTGCCGGAAAGGATGCCGCCCTCGGTGAAATCGAGGGTGCCGGCCGTCACCCAAGTGATTCCGACGGCGAGGAGCTGCAGGCCGATCGAGGTGCCGAGCAGAATGCCGAGGTAGACCCGCCCGGCGCGCTTGGCCTCCGGCGTGCCGCTGTGGGTCACCAGCGGGTAGGTGCTGATGCTGAGCGCCTCGTAAAAGATGAAGAGGGTCAGCATGTTGCCGGCCAGCGCAATGCCCATGGTGCTGGCCAGCGCCAGGGCGAAGAAAGCATAGAAGCGGGTCTGGTAGGCCTCGTGGTGGCCGCGCATGTAACCGATGGAATAAAGCGAGGTGATGATCCACAGGAAGCTGGCGATGGTGGCGAAGGACGCGCCGAGCGGCTCGACCGTGAAGGTCAAATCGAAGCCGGGGTAGATCTCCACCAGCTTGACGCTGGGCCGCGCGCCGTCGATGACCGGCACGAGAATGGTGAGCACGAGCCCGAACAGGATGAGCGCGGTGACCAGGGTGACGCCTTCGCGCAGGTTCGGCCGCGACTTGGCGAGCCAGATGAGCAACGAGCCCACGATCGGCACGGCGAGCGTCAGCGGCAGGGTCGTCTCGGCGATCATGGCCTTGCCCCGATCAGTGATTCCGCGGCGGCCAGCGCCAGGTCCATCGGCCAGGTCGCGCCGATGCCGAAGACGACGCAGGCGCCCGCCAAGATCACCAGCGGGATCAACATGCCGAGCGGCGCCTCGCGCACCTCCTCGCGGTCTTCGGGCAGCGGCCGGAAGTAGGCGGCCTCGACGATCCGCCAGGTGTAGACCACGGCGAACAGTCCGCTCGCCAAGATGACGATCACCGCCAGCCACGCGCCGTCTTGGAGAGCCGCCTGAATCAGATACCACTTGGTCACGAAGCCGACCGTCAGGGGCAGGCCGATCAGGCTGAGCGCGCCGACCACGAGCGCCCCCATGGTGACCGGCATCTGCCGGCCAAGCCCCGCCAGGTCGTCGAACGAGACGGCGCGCACCTGCTGGGTCGCGCAACCGAGCGCCATGAACAAAGCCGCCTTCATTATGGCGTGGTTGAACAGGTGAACGATGCCGGCGGCGAGGCCGATGACGCTGCCGAAGCTCAAGCCCAGCACCATATAGCCGATCTGCGAAACGCTCGAATAGGCAAGCAGGCGTTTCACGTTGCTCTGGTAAATCGCGACCAGCCCGGCGGCCACCATCGACAACATGCCGAGCCCCATCAGGGCCTCGTTGAGGATCCCCTCGCGAAAGATCGGCGCGCCGCCGTAGACCGTGTAGATGATCCGGATGATCACATAGACCGATACCTTGGTCGCCGTGGCGGCGAGGAAGATCGTGACGGTGGTAGGCGCGAAGGCATAGGCGTTCGGCAGCCAAAGGTGGAGCGGAAAAAGCGCCAGCTTCAGGCTGATCCCGACGATCAGGAACGCCAAGGCCGCCTCGACCGTCCGCAGATGCAGGAGGTCCGGCACCCGCTGCGCCAGGTCCGCCATGTTGAGCGTGCCCGTCACCATATAGAGCAGGCCGATGCCGATCACGTAGAAGGTGGCGCCGAGGGTGCCCATGATCAGATACCGCAAGGCGGCGGTGAGCGCGCGGCGGTCGTGGCCGAGGCTGATCAGCACGTAGGACGACAGGGACGAGATTTCCAAGAACACGAAGAGGTTGAAGGCATCGCCGGTGATCGCGATGCCCAGCAACCCGGTCAGGCATAGAAGGTACATCACGTAAAACAGGTAGATGCGCTCGGCCGGGATCTCGCGTTCGACGTTGATGCGGGCGAAGGGCATGACCAGCGAGCCGATCCCCGAGACGATCACCAGGACCAAGGCGCCGAACAGGTCGACCCGGTACTCGATGCCCCAGGGCGGCGCCCAATCGCCGATGGCATAGGAGATGGTACCCCGGTCGGCGACCTGAGCGAGCAGCCCCAGCGCGATGATGAAGGTCGCCCAGGTGACCAGGGCGGCGAGCAACCAGGCGGCGTGGCGGTTGCGCAACAGCAAGCAAACCGGTGCCGCCAACAGCGGCACCACAACCTGCAAGGCCGGCAGATGGGCGCTGATCACGGCAGCTCGCCCTCCTGCTGCTCGATCTCTTCCTCCTCGATCGTCCCGTAGGCTTCGCGGATTCGCACCACCAAGGCCAGCCCCAGCGCCATGGTCGCGACGCCGACCACGATCGCGGTCAGGATCAAAACGTGCGGCAGGGGATTGCTGTAAACCTGGTAGCGGTCGTCGAGGATCGGCGCCGTGCCGCCGTCCACCTTGCTCATGGTGATATAAAGGACGAACACCGAGACCTGGAAGATATTGAGCCCGAAGATCTTCTTCACCAGGTTGCCCTGGGCGATGACGACATAGAAGCCGATCATCATGAGCACCACGACGATCCAGTAGTTATAGAGGCCGGCGAACGCCATGGGTCACTCGCCCCTCTCGTCGCGGCCTCGCCCGGCGAAAATGAAGAAGATGGTGATCATCGCCGAGGCCACCGTCATGCCGACACCGAACTCGATGATCAGGATTCCCAGGTGCTGACCGTGAACCTGGTCATGGGCCAGGACGGAATAGTTGAGGTAGTTCCCGCCGAGCAACAGGCCGACAACCCCGGTGCCGGCGTAAAGCAAGACCCCCAAGGCCAAGGTCGTGCGGATCACACCGGCGGGCGCCACCCGGCGCGCCTGGTTAACTCCGAACAAGAGGGCGTAGAGGATGAAGGCCGAGGCGAAGATGACGCCGGCCTGGAAACCGCCGCCGGGCCCGAAATCGCCATGGAACTGGACGTAGAGGGCGAACAGCATGATGGGGGGCATCAGCAGCTTCGAGCTGACGCGCAGCACCGCCTTGTGCTTCATTTCGCCGCCTCCCCGTCCCCGGAGGCCGTCTCGCGATCACCCGTCTCTTGGCCGTGCGGCTTGCGCCGCCTGGTCCGGCCGAGCAGCACCAGCACGCCGCAGGCCGCGGTAAAGATCACCGTCACCTCGCCCAGCGTGTCGTAGCCGCGGTAGCTCGCCAGGATCGAGGTGACGATGTTGGGGACGCCGATCTCGCGCCCGGAGTCCTCGATATAGCGGGGGGCGACATGATGATGGATTGGCGCGTTGGGATCGCCGAAATCCGGCATGTCGAGGGTGGCGTTGATCAGGACGGCGCCGGTGACGAGGACAACCAGGAAAGGCCCCAGGAAACTGCGCTTGGAGGGCTTCTCGTTGACCACCCCGATCAACCCGAGGGTCGCCAGGCCCAAGACCGTGGCGATGCCGGCGCCGACGGCGGCTTCGGTAAAGGCCACATCGACCGCGTCCATGACGACATAGAGAACGGCCGCGGTGAGGCTGAACATGCCCGACAGCATCACCACGGCGAAGAGGTTGCGCAGGAAGATGTACGCCAACCCGATGACTGCCATAAAAGACAGCAAAACGATGTCGATCAGGGCCTCGATGGCGGCTCTCCGTTGCTGTCTTTGCGGGCCGCGCGCGGTTCGATGCCGCCGTTGAGGCAGGCGCGCGCGAGGGCATGCGTGGTGGTCGGGCTGGTGTAGAACACGAAGAGCAGAATCAGGAAAAGCTTGACCGTGATCAACGAAAAGCCGGCCTGAAACATCAACCCGACCAGGATCAAACCGAGACCCAGGGTGTCGATGATACTGGCGCCATGCATGCGGGCGAAGACATCCGGCAGGCGCAGCAGCCCGAGCCCGCCGACCAGCGCCAAAGCGCCGCCGGCGAGGATGAAGGCCCAGCTTATCACGTCCGCCAGCAACGCCATCACAGGTCCTCCCAATCCCGGTCCTCGCCGGGGTCGCCCAGGTGGCTGTACTTCACGTATTTGGTCACCGCGACGGTGCCGATGAAGTTGATCAGGGCGTAGACCAGCGAGATGTCGAGGAACTCGGGCCGGTCGGTGAGAAAACCGAACACCGCGATCAGCGCGACGGTCAGCGTGCCGAAGGTGTTGACCGCCAGGATACGGTCATAGACGGTCGGACCCATGACGGCCCGCGCGAGCGCCATGGCCATGACAACGAGAATGGCGAGGCTGGCCGCGCTGAACATCACGAGCCCCCCTCGAGCCAGGCAACCCGGCGGTCCATCTCACCGCTCTCCACACCTTCCAGCCCGGCCGGGGTCAGCGCGTGCACGGTGAGCTCCTCGCCCTCGAGAGCGATCGTGACCGTGCCCGGAGTCAGGGTGATGGAATTGGCGTAGATGACCCGCCCGAGCTCGCTGTGCTGAGAGCCCCTTACCGTGAACACGGTCGGCGAGATGGCCATGGGCGAGCGAAGGATGGCCTTGGCGACATCGATATTGGCCATGACGATTTCCTTCAGCAGCCAAGGCCAATAAACCAGCGCCCGCGGGATCAAATGAACCGGGTGCCCCTCCGAATCCAATACCTCCTTGCGGTAGGCGATAAAGACGACCGAGAGTACCGAGGCCACACCCAAGCCGAGCAGCAAGGGCTCGGTGAAATAGCCCGACAGCAACAACCACAGCAGCGAGAGGAAGACAGCAAGACTGCCAGCGCGAAGCACTCGACGACCCCCCGATCGGAATTTCTTCGTTTTACTTTTCCCGCTCAAAACAGGCTTGGCCGCCGAGTATGCCGTAGGCGGCGGATCACGCCAAGGGTTCAGGGTTACCCGGCCGGGGGAGGCAGGATATTCCCGCAAAAATAGCAACCTTGCGGCCTGCCGGAGCGGCGGATAGGCTCGCCGGCGGGCATGCCACGAAGCGGAACCGCAAGACCGACCCATGAGCGACCGACCCGACGCCCCGCACGACCCAGCCGCAAACCCATTTCCCCCGGAGGAGGAGACCGCCAAGGCGTTGCCCCCTGCCGTCTGGATTACAGGCTTGATCGTACTTATGCTTCTACTCCTTGCAATCTTCGCGCTGGGCTAGGCCGCGTCGGCGGTGGACGGCCCAACATGGAAGAGTCGTAGTAGGGAAAACCCTTTTTTTGTGTGGGGGAGTCTCCAAACCTCCTTTTGCCCCCCCGAAAGGAAATCATGGCGCGCCGCCTCGTCCTCGTTGCCCTGGCCATCGCAACGGCCCTTGCCGCGACGGTCGGCGCTCTGTTTATCTGGCGCGTCCCCGTCGCTCAGTCCACTCTCGACTGGGCGGCAAAGGAGTTCGAAATTCCGGGGGCGCGGGCAACGGTCGAGCGCATCGCCGCCGATCGGGTCCGTATCGCCGATCTTGCCGCCGGCAATCGATCGGAACTTGCTGTCGACAGCGTCGAGATCACATTTCAAACACCCGATATCGCCAATGGCGAGATCGACGGAATCGCCATCGCTGGCCTGACGCTCAACCTGGACCTGCGTGACGGGGCCGCGCCCCTCGGAAGCCTGCAGCCGCTGATGGATAGCATCCAGGATAGCGGCCCGAAGGACAGCGGCCCGAAGGATACTGGCGAGCGACAATTCGCCAATCTGCCGGATGTTCGGTTTCGCGAAAGCCGCATCGAGGCCCAGACCTCCTATGGGCCGGCCAGCATCGCATTCGACGGTGCGCTGACCGGGGGCAAAGGGGGCGACCCGGTGCTGCGGCTCCAAGGCGAA
>JAUVQB010000335.1 GCA_030598385.1 Alphaproteobacteria bacterium
TGCGGGCCGCTTGGATCGACGGCGGACGCCTCGTCGACCTGATGATCCAGCGCGACGATCACCCGAGCCGGCTGGGCGAGATCCATATCGGCCGGGTGGCGGCCTTGGATCGCGGCCTAGGCGCGGCTTTCGTCGACCTGGGATTCGAGCGTGCCGGGTTCCTGCCGCTGCCGGAGGCGCCGAGGCAAAGGCTCACAGAGGGTGCGGCCGTCATCGTGCGGGTGCTGCGCGACGCCACGGCGGAAAAGGGCCCGCGCCTAACCGCCCGGCTGATCGATCCGCCGCCGGATTTGGAAGCCCTCACCCGCGACGCCAAGCCGCCCTGCCGTCTGATGCCGGGTGCCGATCCACTAACCCGCCTGCTGACGGCGCAATCACCGCCCGATACCGTTGTGATCGACCACGCCGAGACCTACAGGACGCTGAGGGAGCGGGCGATTTCGGTGCGCCCCGATCTAGCCGAGCTGCTGCATCTGGACCACGAGGCAGAGCCGCTGTTCGAGCGTGAAATCCTGGCTTCCGAAGGCGGCGGGGAGACGGTCGAGGCGGCGATCGAGGCCCTGATCGAACCCCGTGTCGCGCTGCCTTCGGGCGGGCTGCTGTGGATCGAGCCGACCCATGGAATGGTCGCGATCGATGTGGACAGCGCCCGGCAGGACGCCGGGGACCCGCAGGCCCTGGCCCGCACCGTCGGCTTGGAGGCGGCGGCGGAAATTCCCCGCCAGCTGCGCCTGCGCGCGCTCTCCGGCCAGATCGTGATCGACTTCTTGGAATTGGCGGACATGGGGGAGCGAAAGCGTGTTGTCGCGGCCCTCCGCGATGGCCTGAAGGGTGACCGGGAGCCGGGGCGGGTCCAGGCCATGTCGGACTCGGGCCTGGTCGCCATGACCCGGCGGCGCGGCGCGCCGGCGCTTCACGAGATTCTGACCGCGCCCTGCGGGGATGGCGGCAGCGGCCGGCGCAAGACCGCCGCGACGCTGGCATTCGAGGCGCTTCGGGCCGCCCGCCGGATGGCCCGCGAGGCGCCCGGCGCCGCGCTCAGCGTCATAGCCGAGCCCACGATTCTGGCAGCCCTCGACGGTACAGCCGGCCGGGCGAAGGCCGAGCTGGAGGACCGCTTGGGATGGAAGTTGACGCTCGTTCCCGGCGAGTTTTCGGAGGCTCGCGGCTATGACGTTGTTGTCGAGCAGCCGGCAGCCGACAAGGGCTAGCATCCAGACGTGCCAAGTCGGTAGAGTGGCAGGCATGAGCAAGACTTCCGGCAAGACCGGCGAGAAAGTGGTGACCTTGGCGGCGAAGCCGCGGCAGCCCTGTCCGATCTGCGGGCGGCCCGCGGTCAAGGCCCACCGGCCGTTCTGCTCGGCGCGCTGCGCCGACGCCGATCTCGGCAACTGGGTTTCGGGGCGCTACCGCATCCCGACAGAAGAGGCGCCGGAGGACGCGCTCGAGAGCGGGATCATGGAGCCCGACAGCCATGAGGACTGACCGGCGATCGCGGTCCCGCGCTGGCGGCCCTGTCGGCCGGCTTGCCTCGGCGGCGCTCGTCCTTGCCATGTCCGCCGGGCCCGCTTCCGCCTTCGAGGCGCGGGTGCTCGACTCCGTGGTGAGCGTCTTGCCGTTGTGGCCCGGCGAGAAGCTGGGCGGTACGCCCGGCACGCCGCCCGGCAGCGCGCCGGAGGCGACGGCGGTTGCCGTGCTGCCGGGCGGGCTTCTCGCCACGGCCCTGCACGTGGTCGACCGGGCCGAAGAAATCACGGTGCGGCTCGCGGACGGGCGGCGCACTGGCGCCGAACTGGTGGCGAGCGACGCGGCGACCGACCTCGCCCTGTTGCGCATCCCGGCCGATCTGCCAACCCTCGAGATGGCGCCCGAGCCTGCGCTGGGGGCACCGGTCTGCGCCGTGGGCAACGCCTTCGGCCTCGATCTATCGGTCACCTGCGGCGTCGTCTCCGCGGTTCGGCGCAGCGGCGTCGGCTTCAACCCGGTGGAGGACTTCATCCAGACCGACGCCAGCGTCAACCCCGGCGCCTCCGGCGGCGCCCTGGTCGACCGGGAGGGGCGGTTGGTGGGCCTGCTCTTGGCCATCTTCACCAAGGACGCGGACGCCGACATCGGGGTCAACTTCGCGGTTTCGGCAGCGCTGCTGATGCGGGTGGTCGAGGATTTGGCGGCCCATGGCCGGGTGCTGCGTCCCAGAAGTGGGTTTGGCGTCGCGGACTTGGACCCGGCTGGCCCCGGCGAGTCCGTGGGCGTGCGTGTCGTCGCTGTCGAGCCCGGCGGCGCGGGCGCGGCGGCGGGGCTTCAAGAAGGCGATCTGGTGACCAGTATTGCCGGACGCGCGGTGCGCAAGGCGAGCGACGCGACGGCGGCCATCCAACTCCAGCGCCCCGGCGACCGGGTGGCGCTCGAAGTGTTGCGGGGCGGTGTCCGGCAGGCGCTGAGCGTGACCCTACCGCCATAGTCGGCGTCCGGCCTCGAGTGACGCCAGAAGCGACGGTCGCCGGCCCGCAGGGCGAAGAATGTGCGGGCTGGACAGGCCCCGGCTCTTTCGCCTATAAGCGCGCCTTGGCCCGGCGGTCGGCGCCACTCTCGCTCCGGCCTGCCCATGCGGGCGATGCCCAGGTAGCTCAGTTGGTAGAGCACATGACTGAAAATCATGGTGTCGGTGGTTCGATTCCGCCCCTGGGCACCATTTTTTTCAAGGGCTTAGCTGCAAATTTTGGGTGCTGTTAAAATAGCGTGCAACCACGAGTGCAACCAAGTTAGTCGTGTGAGATGCGAA